>JACDCJ010000097.1 GCA_013817655.1 Actinosomnolentus pattersoniae (SeqCode) | reverse complement strand
GAGTGGTGGGAAGGGCCACGGGATCCGCTGCGGATCCCAGCGAGGCGGCCGAGATGAGGTATGCGGCGAAGACGATCGCGACCGGGAGGGTGATCCCGATCACCCCCAGGACCAATACTTTGAGCCGGCTCACAAGAGAAGCGTATCTGCCCCCAAGGAGTGAGAACGCTCCCGTTGGGTAAGCCGTCGGTTAAGGAACGGTAGGCGGCTTCGGGAATGTCGCCTCGACGCATGTTCCCGAGCGATTCGAGAGGCGGACAGAGCCGCCCCAACGCTCGACGAGCTCCTGCACGATCGCGAGGCCGAGACCGGTGCCCGCGGCGGTTCGCCGGCCCACCGACCCGCGATAGAAGCGTTCGAAGATCCGCTCACGGTCCTCCAGGGGGATGCCGGGACCGTCGTCCGAGACGACGAGCCTCGGCACGCCATCCTGGGAGCCGGCCTCCACTGTGATCTCCGTGCCGTCGGGGCAGTAGCGAATGGCGTTCTCGACGAGGTTGTCGACCACGTGACCGAGGTCCGCCGGGCTCGCCCAGACAGTCGAAGCGCCGTCGAGCTCGAGGCGCATGCGCTTTCCGGCCGCCTGGGCGGTCGCCGACCACCGGTCCACGGCCTCGCGAGCGAGGTCGGTCAGCTCCACCGTCGAACCGGAGTCCTTGACGGAGGAGGCGCGTGCGAGCTCCAGCAGGTCCTCGATGAGCTTCGAGAGTCGGTCGAGCTCGAGCTCCGCCTTCTGCGCCTGCTGTGCGGCGAAGCCGCCTTCGTCCTGGATCGCCTCCAGCCGTAGCCGGAGGCCGGTGAGCGGAGTCCGAAGCTGATGGGACGCGTTCGCAAAGAAGTCCTGCTGAGCGGTGAGGTTCGCCGACAGGGACGCCGCCATTTGGTTGAAGGAGCGCGCGAGGGTCGCGACCTCTTTCGGGCCAGCCGGCTGAGCACGAGCCTCGAGGTCGCCCGCCGCCACCCTCAGGGCGACCCGTTCGAGCGCCCGAACAGGTTTCGCCAGTGATCCGGCAAGTATCCAGGCAAGGGCGAGACCCGCGAGGATGACGCCGAGGCCGATGACCCCGAGGCGAAGCGAGTTGCGGACGGCCGACTCGCGGAGCTGCGCGGTGGGGGCGGAGACCCGGACCGCTCCGGTCAGCTCACCGTTGTTCAGGACCGGGACGGCGACGTAGAGCAACTCCTGGTTCAGGTCTGCGCTGAAGCGCTGCTCGATCACGATCGTGCCCCGTGTCGTGGGACCCTCGAACACGGCCTCGAGCTCGGGGCGATTCCCGTCCAGGTAGTTCTCGCCGACCGCCGCCTGACCGTCGCTGTCGGCCAGGACCCGGCCGAGGGCGTCGACGACGATGATCCGGGTCGTCCCCGCGTTCTCCCGGACCGTGCGGTTGATGAGCTGCGTGGGGGTTGGGGGGACGGCGGGATCGGCCCCCGAGCGGGCCACATCGTCCGAGATCCGCGACGCGACGATGGCCCCGAGGCTGAGAACCTGAGAGCGGTACGTGGCCTCCGCCCGTTCGAGGATGGCCGAGCCCAGAGGGAGTTCGAGCGCGACCACGACGACCACGAGCAGGTAGGCGGCCGCGAGGACGAGCCTGGCCCGAAGGCTCACCCTGCCAGTTCGTCCGGTGAGGCGAAGCGGAATCCAACTCCCCGCACGGTGTGGATGTAGTGAGGGTCGGCCGGATCGTCCTCGAGCTTCTTCCGCAGCGAGCTGACGTGCACGTCCAGAGTCTTCGTCGGCCCGAACCAGTTCGGGTCCCAGACCTCGTCCATCAGCTCGTTCCGCCGCACGACCTTGCCCGCCTCCTCCATCAGCATACGAAGCAGCTCGAACTCCTTCAGGGTGAGTTCCACCGGGTGTTCGCCACGCATGACGGTCCGGGTGTTCAGGTCCATCCGGACGTCGCCCACCTCGAGGTTCGCCTCCCCATGTGGCGCGGGGGCCGATGTCCGGCGGAGGACCGCGCGGACGCGCGCGATGAGTTCTGCCGCGCTGAAAGGCTTCGTCACATAGTCGTCGGCGCCGAGTTCCAGGCCGACGACGAGGTCCATCTCGTCCCCCCGAGCCGTGAGCATGACGACCGGCGTGCGAGAGGTGTTTCGGATCTGGCGGAGGAGGTCGCGCCCGTCCCCGTCCGGAAGCATCACGTCCAGCAGGACGAGATCGGGTGAGCGCGTGCGGAAGGCCTCCAGGCCGTCGGAGGCGGTCGCGGCGACCACCGCGTCGAACCCCTCCCGCCGGAGGGCCGCGGCCAGCGGGTCCGAGATCGACTCCTCGTCTTCGATGAGCAGGATTCGCCGCTTCGTCATGGCCTCTCCGTATCATCCGGGCGGTCGGACCTGCCCGCCGCCAACCGATTCCGAGAGAGTTCTATCCCAATTCTTTCCCACTCCGGCGGTCTTTACCGATGCTTAACTTGCTGACCGCCAGCGCCTATCGCTTTTCTAAGGAGCCACCACCTACCGGTTTCCGCAGTCAGATCGATCTCCAACGCGCCTTGGAAGGCCCCCGCCGGGGGGCTTTCTTCGTTCCGGCTTCACAATGGGGACACCAGGCATCAGACTGCGATATTCGAGCCCGCTCCGGAAGAGGGACATGATCAAGCGCATCCTCGTCGCCACGGATCGATCTGACAGCGCCGGACGGGCCGTCGACTGGGCGGCCGACATGGCGGCGCGGTTCGGGGCCGAGCTGATCGTCCTGCAGGTGATCGTGCCGGAGAACGTCCCCGGGACCCAGGCCGGCGCCGCCGAGGCTACCCGTGCCTCGTATGCGGCCGAGGATCTGAAGACCTATGCGGAGTCGGTCGCCGGGAGCCGCGGAAGCGCACGCGTCGCCATCGACGAGGATCCCGCCCGGGCGATCGTAGAGGCCGCCGAGGAGGAAGGGGTGGACGTCGTCGTCGTGGGCAACGTCGGCATGCGTGGCCGGCGCGAGTTCCTCCTGGGCAACGTGCCGAACCGGGTCTCCCACAACGCGCGCTGCTCGGTGATCATCGTCAACACCGGCCAGGTCGACGGGGCGGGGCCCTCGCGCGCATCCGCGGCCCGCACGAGGCTCGGCTCACGCGAGGAGCAGCCCGACGTGGAGAGCCGGCTGCTCGGCCGCGCCACCCATATCGGAACGGTCATGGCGAAGTTCGGCATCCGCCAGCTATTCGGCTCTTCGAAGGGCCAGGACGGCGACTCGGCGCGCGCGCAGGCTCAGCGGCTCCGTTCGGCGCTCGAGGAGCTTGGGCCCACCTTCGCGAAGCTAGGTCAGATCCTCTCGACGCGCCCGGACCTTCTCCCGGCCCCGATGATCGAGGAGCTCTCGACGCTGCAGGACCGGGTTACGCCCCTGACCGAGGAGCACGTCGTCTCCGTCATGGAGAAGGAGCTTGGCGTTCCGTGGGAGGACGTGTTCGAGAGCATCGACCCCACCCCGATGGCGGCCGGCACCATCGCTCAGGTTCACCGCGCGACCCTGACCGGCGGCGAGCGCGTAGTGGTCAAGGTGCAGCGGCCCACCGCCGAGCGCGACATCCTGCAGGACCTCGGACTGCTCGAGCGGTTCGCCGAGAAGACCGCCGACCGCCCCGCCTTCCGCCAGGTGGTCGACATGCCGGCCGTCATCGAGCACCTCTCGACGTCGCTGCGTCGCGAGCTCGACTTCCGTCAGGAGGCGGGCAACATCGACCGGATGCGGACCGTGCTGGTCCCTTATCCGCGACTGGACGTCCCTGGCGTGCACACCGAGATCTCGTCCCGCCGCCTCCTGGTCATGGAGGAGATCCAGGGATCTCCCATCCGGCAGGCCCCCGAGGGCGATGCCCGACGCGAGGCGGCGCGACAGCTCCTGGAGTCCTACTACCGGCAGATCCTGTCCGACGGGTTCTTCCACGCCGACCCGCACCCGGGCAACCTCATGTGGTGGAACGACAAGATCTACTTCCTCGACTTCGGCATGGTCGGGGAAGTTGGCCCCGAGATCCGGGAGCTCCTCCTTCTGCTCCTCATGTCGTTCTGGCAAGAGGACGTGTCGTTCCTCTCGGACGTCGTTCTGATGCTTGCCGGCGAGGACCAGCGTGCCGACATCGACGTGGAGGCCTTTCGCGCCGAGCTCGGGGATCTGCTCGCGCGGTACCGGCACGTTTCGCTTCGCGAGATCCAGCTCGGGCCGATCCTGCAGGAGATCACGGAGATCTCGATCCGGCACGACGTCCGGCTGCCGTCCTCGCTCGCCCTGACCGGGAAGGCCCTCGCCCAGATGCAGCTGGCCACCGCCGAGCTCGATCCTGGGCTCGATCCGTTCGCCGTGGCGGGATCCTTCGTCGTGAAGAGCCTGACCGGGCGCATCCGGCAGGGGGTGGATCCACGCCGGCTCTTCTACGAGGCGCAGAAGATGAAGGTGAGGATGGTCCGGCTGATCGAGGCCATCGAGCGACTCTCCGGAGCCCGGCCCGGACCGAAGCTTCAGGTCCACTTCCGCGGGACCGAGCGGTTGGAGGAGACCATCCAGCGGGCAGGCTCCCGGCTGGCCCTCGCACTGACGGCGGGTGGGGCGCTCGTCGGCGCCGCCATCGCCGCCGGGGCGACGGGGGTCGCCGATTGGGTGCCGGCGCTGCTGGGTGGGGCGGGGGGCCTGCTAACGACCGGGCTGGTCGTCGACCTGATCCGCCGCCGATAGCGACCCACTGGTGCCGGGCTCACCCCCCGGACTCGTTCGCGCCCCCCCGGCGCGGATCGCCTTCAGCAGCCGCCGCTCCACGACGAACGCCACGCCGGTCATCATGGCGCCGAGGATGGACCGACGGAGCCACGCGCGGAGGGGCCCGCCCGTCTTGCCGCGGCCACGGTCGCGTCTAAGGTTCACGGCGCCGTCACTTCGACCGGGGGAGGAAGCCCACGCGTTCGTACACGTCGGAGAGGGTTTTCCGAGCGACCTCGCGGGCCTTCTCGGCCCCCGCGCGCAGGATCCGCGCGAGCTCACCGGGGTCGGCGAGGAGTTCCCTGCGCCGGTCCTGCAGCGGGCGGAGGAACTCCACGAGCGCCTCGGCGAGACCTGCCTTTAGCTCGGCGTAGCCCTTGCCCGCGAGCGACGCCTCCACATCGGGTACAGAGGAGCCGGTCGCCACGGCGTAGATGGTCAGGAGGTTCGTGATCGCCGGCTTGTCCGGGGACGCCACCACCTCGCGCCCCGAGTCGGTGACCGCCACCTTGACCTTTCTGCGGATCTCCTCTGGCGGGTCGGTCACTTTGAGCGTTCCGAGCGGTGAGTCGGCCGACTTCGACATCTTCGCGTCGGGCATCTGCAGGTCGAGGATCTTCGCGCCCATGCGTGGGATGGCGGCCTGGGGCAGGACGAAGGTCTCGCCGTACCGCTGGTTGAAGCGCCCGGCGATGTCTCTGGTGAGCTCCAGGTGCTGTCGCTGATCCTCGCCCACGGGGACGCGGTCGGCCCGATAGATGAGGATGTCGGCGGCCTGCAGCACTGGGTACGTGAAGAGCCCGGCGCTCACGATCTCCCCGTGTCGCTTCGACGCCTTGTCCTTGAACTGGATCATTCGCTGCAGCTCGCCGTAGCTCGTGAAGCACTGAAGGATCCAGGCGAGCTCGGCATGCTCCGCCACATGGGATTGCACGAACACCGTGGATCGCTCGGGATCGATGCCGGCCGCGAGCAGGATGGCTGCGAGGTCCAGAGTCGCCGACCGAAGCTCCTCAGGATCCTGCGGGAGGGTTATCGCGTGGAGGTCCACGATGGCGAAGAAGCAGTCGTAGGAATCCTGGTCGCTCGCCCAGTGGCGGAGCGCGCCGATGTAGTTGCCGAGGTGCACCTCTCCCGTCGGCTGGATCCCCGACAGGACCCGTTCCATGGCCGGCCCTTCCTCTTCGATTGAGCGGAAGTTGGCAGTATCCCAGTCCGGGCTCGGGGTCGGGCGACGGCCGGGTAAGCTCGAAGGCTCACGCCGGCGTGTCACCACCACTCGCCAACGAAGGAGCTCGAACATGTCGAAGCTCGCGTTCTGTGGACTCGGCCAGATGGGTGTTCCCATGGCCACCCGCCTCGTCGAGTCTGGCCACGATGTGACGGTTTGGAACCGAACGCCCTCGAAGGCCGAGCCCCTGACGGCCCGAGGCGCCGGCCACGCGGACTTTCCGGCCGACGCCGCGGCGGGCGCCGAGGCCGTGGTCACGATGCTCGCGGATCCTTCGGCCCTCGAGGAGGTCGTCTTCGGCGAACGGGGGCTGGCCGCATCCATGAGCTCCGGCTCCACGCTGATCGAGATGTCAACGGTTGGCCCGGACGCCGTCCGGCAGATGGCCTCCCGGCTGCCCGACGGCGTCGAGGTCCTCGACGCTCCCGTCCGGGGAAGCATCCCGCAGGCGACCGAGGGGACGCTCGTGATCCTCGTCGGCGGGCCGGAGGAGGCTTACCGGCGGTGGGAACCGGTCCTGCGCGTGCTCGGGGAGCCCGTCCACGCCGGACCGCTCGGAGCCGGAGCCGCCATGAAGCTGGTTGCGAACATGACGCTGGGCGTCTCGATCACCGCGGTTGGTGAGGCTCTGGCGCTCGCCAAGGTTCACGACCTGGACCCCGCGACAGTCCTCGACATGCTCTCGCAGACCCCGCTCGGACGTATGGTCGACCAGGTCCGGCCGAAGCTGGAGGGCGGGGAGTTTCCGCTTCACTTCCGACTCGCTCTCGCGACCAAGGACCTTCGCTTGGTGTCGGATGCGGCCGAAGCAGCCGGCCTGGACGCCCGCCTCAGCCGGGCGGCGCGCGACTGGATGGCCGCGGCGGAGTCTGCCGGATGGGGCGATGGCGACTACTCCTCGGTGACGGCCTTCATCCTCGAGCAGGTTGCCTCCTCGGCGCGGCACCGCGAGTCCTGAGCTGATGCACGAACAGATCCCGGAGATGAAGGGAAGGGGCAACATGCGCGGGATCAGGGTGATCGTCGCTCTCCTCGTGTGCGTCGTCATGTCCTCTTGTGCCGGCCTCTCTTCGGAGGGGAAGAGAGGACCGGCCGGCGAGGACGCCTCTGCCGGCTCGAGTGCCGGCTACCTTCGCGTCGTGAAGACCTTCGAACGTCCCTGGCAGGTCGCATGTTCCGGCGAAGAGTGCGGGTCCGCGACCCTGGCCTCTTTCGACACTCCCTTGCTTCGGGGGGTGGAGAGCTTCGACGTGACCGTCACTGTGACGATGGACTACACACTGAGCGCCTCGGACACGGCCCAGCTCCACGTCTTCCACTGCCCCAACGACTCGCCCCCGGTTCCCTGCCCCATCCAGTTCCTCTCTCCGGACCTCCTTCCGCTCTCGTCTTCCGTCGATCCCACGACCACGACGCTCAGCTGGGCCGGCAGGAACTTCGGTGCCGGCGGGTTCGAAGGCTGGCACTAT
>JACDCJ010000096.1 GCA_013817655.1 Actinosomnolentus pattersoniae (SeqCode) | reverse complement strand
GGCGCGCCCTGGTACGCGTCCGGCGTCCACATGTGGAACGGCGCGGCCGCCACCTTGAACCCGAATCCGGCGGCGAGGAGCCCCGCGGCTCCCAACGCGAGCGCGACCGAGCCGAGCTCCCCGGAGAGCGACCCCGCGATCTCGCTCAGGTTCGTCGTCCCGGTGGCGCCGTAGGCGAGGGCAATCCCGTAAAGGAAGAACGCCGACGAGAAGGCCCCCAGCAGGAAGTACTTCATCGACGCCTCGGCCGACGCGAGGCGGCGGAACGAGAATCCGGTGAGGAGGTACAGGGACAGCGAGAGGATCTCGAGGGCGAGGAACACCATGATCAGGTCGGCGGCCGCCGTGATGAGCGTCATCCCCGCCGTGCAGAACAGCAGGAGCGGGTAGTACTCGCCTCGCGCGTCGCCCGATCGCTCCAGATAGTGCTGCGACAGCAGGACCGCAAGGGCTGCGACGCCCAGTATCACCAACCGGAAGAAGACCGCGAACCGGTCGGCGGCGACCATCCCGCCGAGCACGCTCGCCGGCCCCTCCCGGGACCAGAGCCACACGGACGCTCCGGCTGCGGCGGCGATGCCGGCCATCGAGAGCGTCGCCAGGAGCCGCTGATCGCGGGACGGCCGTAGGGCGTCGAAGAGCATCGCGGCGATCGCTGTCCCCACCAGGATCAGCTCCGGCAGCACCGGACCGAGGTCCACCTCAGGCGGCCGGAGTCCCTGAGCCTGCGCGAGAAGGAAGGTCACCGTGGCGTCCTCACGGCAAGGGACCCAGTTGGTCGATCGTCCCGGTACAGAGGTGGTTCGGCGCGAGCGACAGGAGCTCTCCGCCTGTTCCACGTCCCCTCACACACGCGACCGACACCTCCGCGCTCGGCTCGATCTCGTCGAGGAACGGTCGCGGGAAGACGCCGATGAGAAGGATTGCGGCGAGGACCGGCGCAAGGAGCACGCGCTCCCGCCCGTTCAGGTCCGGGAGCGTCGCGTGCTCGGCGTTCCTCAGTTCGCCGTGCATGGCTCGCTGGTACGCCCACAGGAGGTAGATCGCCGCCAGCACCACCCCGGCCACCGCAACCGACGCGAACGGCTTGCTGACGGCGAACGTGCCGAGGAGGACGAGGAACTCGCCCACGAAGCCGTTCAGCCCCGGAAGCCCGATCGAGGAGAGGGCCGTGAACAGGAAGACCCCCGCGAGGATCGGCATCGTCTGCGACAGCCCGCCCATCTTCGTCAGGTCGCGCGTGTGGGTCCGCTCGTAAAGCATCCCCACCAGGAGGAACAGCGCCCCCGTCGAGAGCCCGTGGTTGACCATCTGGAGGACGCCTCCCGTCATGGCCTCCACGCTGAACGCGAAGATGCCGAGCACCACGAACCCCAGATGGGAGACGCTCGAGTACGCCACCAGGCGCTTCACGTCCGTCTGGATCAGGGCGACGATCGCCCCATAGAGGATTCCGATCACGGCGAGGACCAGCACGAACGTGCGGAAGTACATCGAGGCCTCGGGGAAGAGCGACAGGTTGAAGCGGATGAGCCCGTAGGCGCCGATCTTCAACAGGACGGCGGCCAGGACCACCGATCCGGCCGTGGGCGCCTCAGTGTGCGCGTCGGGGAGCCACGTGTGGAGCGGAAACAGCGGGACCTTGACGGCGAAGGCCACGAAGAAGCCCAGGAAGAGCCACCGACCGGCCGAGGCGGAGAGCGGCACGTTAGCGAGCTGCGTCAGATCGAAGGTGGGCGTTCCGAGGGCCGAGCCCGACCGGAAGTACAGGAAGAGGATCGCGACGAACAGGAAGGCCGACCCCGCCATGGTGAACAGGAAGAACTTGACCGCGGCATAGGCGCGGCGCTCGCTCCCCCAGCCGCCGATGATGAGGTACATCGGGAACAGGAGCGCCTCGAAGAACAGGAAGAACAGCAGCAGGTCGAGGGCGACGAACGTGCCGAGCATCGCCGTCTCGAGGACCAGGAAGGCGATCATGAAGCTCTTCACCTGCCGATCGACCCTCCAGGAGGCGAGGACCGCCACCGGCATGAGGAACGTGGTCAGGAGCACCAGGAAGACGCTGATCCCGTCGACGCCGAGGATGTACTGGAAGTTCAGCGACTCCACCCAAGTCGCCCGTTCGACGAGCTGGAACCCCGCCGCCCCGCCCTCGTATGCGGCGAACATCCCGACGGACACGCCGAACACGACCACGGTCACGAGCAGCGTCCAGAGCCGGTGGAGGTTCGCGGCGCGGGAGGGAAACAGCGCCAACGCCAGCGCCCCGGCGAGGGGGGCGAACGTGACCGCCGTCAGCCACGGGAAGTCGTTCATCTAGAAGCGCACCACGAGGTAGGAGAGGACTCCGACGACGCCGAGGAGGACGGCCAGCGCGTAGCTCCTGACCCGCCCTGTCTGGACCGCCCGGCCCCGGCCCGCGAACGCCCCGATAATCCGGCCGAGCCCGTTGACCGCGCCGTCCAGCACCCGGCGGTCGAATACGTAGGCGAGGAACGCCGAGCCCAGCTTCGCGGGAGCCACGAGCCCGCCCGTGTACACATCGTCGACGTAGAACCCGCGCTGGGAGGCGCGCTTGGCGCCGGCGAAGCGGGACCGCAGGGCAACCCAGTCGATCCTACCCGACCCGTATACCAGGTAGGCGATCCCGATGCCCACGACGGCGACCGCCGAGGACGCCAGGGCCAGGGCCAGGACGGTCAGAGGCCCGTGCGGCTCCTCCGCGGCCCCGAACACCGGCTCCAGGAACGCCGGGAGGATGCCGTTCACGGCGGACAGGCCCAGGATGCCGCCGAACGCGGCGGCGGCCGCCAGGACCACAAGGGCGAGGCCCATGCGCGGCGGCGCGTCGTGCGGTTTCTGCTCGGACCGAGGCCGGCCGAAGAACGTCATGAACGTGGCGCGCGACATGTAGACCGCGGTGAGCAGGGAGCCCACCAGCGCGGCGATCCAGAACCAGAGCCGCCCGTTCTCGCTGGCGGAGGCGACCACCTGGTCCTTCGCGAAGAAGCCCGACAGGGGCGGGATGCCCGCCATGGCGAGCCAGCCGATCACCCAGGTCCAGAAGGTGAGCGGCATGGCGCGTCGCAGCCCCCCCATCCTCATCATGTCGGTCTCCCCCCGCAGCCCGTGCATCACGCTCCCAGCGCCGAGGAAGAGCATCGCCTTGAAGAAGGCGTGGGCGACGAGAAGGAAGATCGCGGCGGAGTAGGCCCCCATGCCCGCGCCGAAGAACATGAACCCAAGCTGGCTGATGGTCGAGTAGGCGAGCATGCGCTTGATGTCGTCCTGGCCGATGGCGGACAGGCCCGCGTAGATCGCCGTGACGATTCCGACGGTGGCCACGATGGTGAGGGCGACCTCCGAGGCCTCGAAGATCGGGTGCGCTCGGACGACCAGGTAGACGCCGGCCGTGACCATCGTCGCGGCGTGGATGAGGGCGGACACGGGAGTCGGCCCCTCCATGGCGTCGGGAAGCCACGTGTGCAGCGGAAGCTGCGCGGACTTGCCGACCGCGCCCGCGAACAGGAGCAGCGCCAGCACGGTCGCGGTCCCAGCGGCCAGCTCGGGGGCCCGGGCGAACACCACCTCGAAGTCCAGCGATTGGAATCGGAGCCAAATGAAGACGATGCCGATGAGGAAGGCCGAGTCGCCGATTCGGGTAACGATGAACGCCTTCTTCGCGGCATCCGCCGCAGGCTTCCGTTCGAACCAGAAACCGATGAGCAGGTACGAGCAGAGGCCCACGCCCTCCCATCCAACGAACAGCAGGAGGAAGTTGTTCGCCAGGACGAGGACGAGCATGAAGAAGACGAACAGGTTCAGATAGGCGAAGAAACGAGCGAACCGTGGGTCGCCCCGCATGTAGTCGATCGAGTAGATGTGAATGAGGGTGGCGACTCCCGACACGGTGAGGGCCATGACCAGGGCCAGGGGATCCACCCGGAATGCGACGTCTACCGAGAAGGACCCCGCGGCCACCCACTGGTAGAGGCGGTTGACCAGCGCCGCCTCGCCGTCGCCGCCCAGGAAGTCGAGGAGCAGGACGATCGTCGAAACGAACGACGCACCGACCAGGAACGAAGCGAACCATCCGGAGAGCAGCCCGCGCCACCGCCGTCCGGTCAACAGGAGCACGAGAGCACCGGTGAGCGGGAACAGCGGGACGATCCAGATGGGCATGGCCGAGTTGATGGCCGGGAGATCCGCGCCGATCACCATCGCAGCAGGCTCGCCTCGTCCACGTCGGCGCTTCGCCGCTTCCGGTAGAGCGAGACGATGATGGCGAGCCCGACCACGACCTCGGCCGCGGCCACGACCATCGAGAAGAACGCGAGCACCTGCCCGTTCAGGTTGCCCCATTGACGGGAGAAGGCCACGAGGGCGAGGTTCACGGCGTTCAGCTGGAGCTCGATGGACATGAAGATCACCAGCGCGTTGCGTCTGAGGAGCACCCCGAGGGTTCCTAGCGTGAAGAGCACCGCCGACAGAAGCAGGAAGAACGATATCGGGGTCCTCATTCGGCGGCCGCCGGCATGTCGATTACGTCCTCGTCCTGCACGCGGCGGCGGCCGTGGAGCATGGCGCCGATGGCGGCCACGATCAGCAGGATGGAGGTGACCTCGAACGGGAAGAAGTAGGGCCCGAAGAGGACCTCGGCGAGCGCCCGGATGTTCCCCCCCTCGTTCACGCGCGCGAAGTCCGGGAGCGCCCCCCGCGACAGCCCCAGGCCGAGTCGCACGGCGAAGAAGATCTCGGCGACCAGGCCGAGGCCGAGGACGACCGCGAGCCAGCGCTGGCCCCGGATCGTCTCGCGCAGGCTGGCCTGCTGGTCGACCCCGAGCAGCATGATGACGAAGAGGAACAGGACCATGATGGCCCCCGCGTACACGATGATCTGGACCACGAACAGGAACGGTGATCCGAGCACCAGGAACAGCACGGCCAGCGTGAAGAGGTTGACGATGAGCCACAACGCCGCGTGGACCGCGTTGCGCGACAGGATCATCGCGACGGCCGCGAAAACGCTCAGCGGCGCCGTCACCCAGAAGACGACCAGGTCCGCGTTCACCGTCCCTGATCCGTTCCCGGCGCCGTGCCGAGCGGGGGTGGGGGCTCCAGCAGCTGCTCCTTCGTGAAGATGGCCTCCTCGCGCGTCTCGAAGGAGAGCTCGTAGTTGTTGGTCAGGGTCAGCGCGCGGGTCGGGCACGCTTCCACGCACAGGCCGCACATGATGCAGCGCAGGTAGTTGATCTGGTAGTCGCTCGCGTACCGCTCTCCTGCGGAGACCCGATCCTCCTCGGTGTTGTCCGCGCCCTGGACGTAGATGGCGTCCGCCGGGCAGGCCCACGCGCAGAGTTCGCACCCGATGCACTTCTCCAGGCCGTTCTCGTGGCGGTTGAGCAGGTGCCGGCCGGCGTGGGACCGAGGCGGCATGGGCGTGATCTCCTTCGGATACTGCTTCGTGACCTCCTTGCGGAAGAGCTGCTTGAAGATCACGCCGAAGCCCTTGGCGAGCCGCACCGCGGTGCCCATGACCTCGCGGCCGACCCCCGGCTGGCTCGGGGCGGGCGGCGTCCGGGCCGCGCTCATGGCTCCCTCGTCGTAGGTGCGGCGCCCTCGTCGAGCACCCCGCGGGGAGGCCCGACGAAGAGCGGGGAGACGAGGAGGACCACCGCAAGGGTCCCCGACACGATGATCAGGGCCGCTCGCAGGTCGCTGTAGGTCTGTGGCAGCTGGACGTAGGCAGCGGTGATGAGGATCCAGAGGAGGCCGAACGGTATGAGGACCTTCCAGCCGAAGTTCATCAGGCGGTCGTAGCGGAACCTCGGCAGCGTCGCCCGTATCCAGACGAGCACGAAGATGACGATGAGGAGCTTCAGAAGGAACCAAACCAGCGGCCACAGCCAGGGCAAGAAGTCGAACATGGGACCGCGCCATCCGCCGAGGAACAACGTCACGCCCACCGCGGAGACCGTGATGGTGTGGACGTACTCGGCGAGGTAGAACATCGCGAACTTGATGCCCGAGTACTCCGTGTGGTACCCGGCGACGAGCTCCGTCTCGGCCTCCGGGAGGTCGAACGGAGGTCGCTGAGTCTCCGCGACCGCCGCGATGAAATAGATGAGGAAGGCCGGCAGCTGGAAGAACACGTTCCACTTGGGGAGCCAGCCGAGCCCGGTGACGTCGAAGTGGCGGGCCTGGACCTCCACCACCTCGCTCATCGCGATGCCCCCGCTGTACAGGAGCACGGCGATCAGGCCGAGGCTCATGCCGACCTCATAGGAGATCATCTGCGCGCTCGAGCGGATGGCGCCCAGCAGCGGATAGTTTGACCCGCTGGACCATCCCGCGAGCACCACGCCGTAAACGGCCAGCGATCCCATGGCGAGGATCCACAGGATCCCGATGTCGAGGTCGGCGAGCTGGAACGGCACGGGGTGGCCGAAAAGCGTGACGCCCGTTCCGAACGGGATGACTGCGAACGCCAGGAACGCGGGGACCAGGGAGAGGATGGGCGCGATCACGAAGACCGGTCGGCTTGCCGCGGCGGGGATCACCCCCTCCTTGAAGAACAGCTTGATGCCGTCGGCCAGTGTGATGAGCACGCCGGCCGGACCGGCGCGGTTGGGACCGATCCGCGTCTGCATGTCGGCGATGACCTTGCGCTCGATCCAGATCGCGAGCAGAACCGACAGGAGAAGCGCGGCGAACACGACGACGACGCGCGCCACCAGCAGGATCCAGAACACCCAGTCGATCGCCCCGAGCATCAGGCGTCCTCGCCCCGGCCGCCCGCCTCGAGGGTCACGTGCATGATCATGCGCCCCGACAGGATGGAGTTCGCCTTGAAGCCGGGCTGGTTGTACGGCACGAACGCCGCACCCTCGGCGATGTGGCGACTGGTGCGAACGGGCAGCTTCGCCTCCCCGGCGCTCGTCCGGAGCGTGGCGGTGACTCCCTCGGTGAGCCCCAGTCGCTCGGCGTCGGCCGGATGGACCTCGACGAACGGCGGAGCCTCGAGCGCCTCCTTCAGCGTATCGGCCCCGGCAGAGAGGCTCCCCTCGTCCACGAGCAGCGGGTAGGTGAACAGGGAGAGTGACTCACCGTCTTCATCCGGCGTCCCCTCTGGGTCGGCGGGCGGCCGCGCTTGGCGATCGGCCGCGGACGGCGGGGTATCGGGCGACCGAGGGGCCAGCAGCCTCCCCATCTCCTCGTGCAGAGCCTCGAGCGAGCGAAAGCCCATGTCCCCGCCCATCGCCTCCGAGAGCTCCTGGAAGATCCTCCACTCGCTGCGGGCGAGCCCATGAGGGTCCCTGGCGGGTCGGAGCCGCTGGGAACGGCCCTCCCAGTCGGTGTAGTGGCCATCCTTCTCGAGGTAGGGAGCGGCCGGAAGGACGGCATCCGCATAGATGGCGAGCGGGCCCGAGGAGATGTCGATGACGACCTTGTAGGGAACGTTCTCGAGGGCGCGCC
>JACDCJ010000223.1 GCA_013817655.1 Actinosomnolentus pattersoniae (SeqCode) | reverse complement strand
CACCACGGCGTCATGGTGGCTGGAGCGTCCGCTCTGGGAGATCGTCCCTGCGGCGATCCTCGTCCTTCTGGTCGTGATCTTCGGCCGGTTCGAGCAACTCCTACGCGCTAAGCGCCCCTCTCGGCCAGAGCGAGGATGTTTCCCTCGCTGTCCTTGAACCAGGCGGCCCGCTCGGGCCCGAGAGTGGCGATGCCGTTCTCGGTCTTGAGCCCCGGGAAGTCGTACTCCTCGAAGACGACGCCACGATCCCGGAGCCGGCTCATGACCCCCTCGAGGTCCTGCACGTCCCATCCACCGAGCGTGTGCTGCGCGACGCCGGCGAACTGCGTCGGGTACAGGTCGAACCTCGTCGAGCCCGTCCGGTAGTGAACCCCGCTCGGATCCTCGGATTCCGGAGTGAGCCCGAGCTTCTCCTCGTAGAAGCGCTTGGCCCGCTCGAGATCGCCGGCGGGCAGGGTGGGCACGAGGTCGAAGTCCTTCAGCATGTCCGTCCTCCCTTTGTCGGTGAAATCAATTCAAGCAACTCTACAGGCGTTGACGAACCCGTGCGGATCCCCCCCGAGGCAGCCCGATGCTATCCGGGCGGCTCTTCCTTGTCGTCGGGATGTCGGATCCGTTCCAGGCCCCGCTCGGCGTCCCATCGCAGCGCTTTCCGCCCCTCGCCGAAACGGATGAACGCCGCCCGCTCGATGTCGAGGGCGAACAGGTGGTACGGCTCCTCGGGGCGCCAGTCGATCGCGGCCTGCAGGGTGTCCCCATAGCGTTCCCTAAGCCCGGGGTCGGTCACGTCGCGCACCTTGCCGTACAGCTTGACGTCGCCTTCGGTTCCGTTCCGATCGCACTGGGCGGTGTGGACCGCAATGCGAGGATCCCGGATAAGGTCGAGCGCCTTCCTCGACTGCCACATCATCCCGAGGAGGAGCTCTCCGTCGACGATGTAGATCTCGCACGGACTGACCCGGGCGGATCCGTCCTTTCGGATCGTGCCCAGTATGCAGAGGCTCGTCTTCTTGAATTGCTCTTCGCCGAGCGCGGCCAGTTCCGGCGCGGCCGCCCTGAACGCATCCCATTCCATCGAGTGTCCCCGCGTCCCTTCTCCGGGAGGACTCTAGTGTGCTGGCCAGGCGGCGACC
Organism: Actinosomnolentus pattersoniae (SeqCode); assembly: GCA_013817655.1. GTDB lineage: Bacteria > Actinomycetota > UBA4738 > UBA4738 > UBA4738 > JACDCJ01. Next base: position 1,087 of record JACDCJ010000223.1, on the reverse strand, counting down.
CGTGCGGCGGACGGTTGACGGACCAGGAGCCGGGGCCTCATGCTTCAAGTATGAGCAGTCTTTCAACTATGGACCTCACCCGGGAGCGGTGTGAGGTCGAGTGCCTCCACCCCCAGCACGTCGCCCCGCTTATCGGTTGACGTACTTCCTCGTCCGCGAAGCCAGAGAGGCCTGGCGGGGGGAGGAGTGCGTCGACGCCTGAATGAGACGTGAGGGCTAGCCTAATTCTCCCCAAAGCCTGGCAGGCGCTTCGCGATCTCTTGGGTAAGGGGCACCGGGAGCACGTACATCTGTCCGCCGTTCTCGGGCGCGCCGAAGTCCTTGATCCACGTTATCCGACCATCAGGGTCGATCAGGACGAACGTGTGACCCGGCTCTCCGGTCGCGGCCTGCCACTTCATGACGTCGTACTTCGAAGCCACCCTGTTCTGCGGATCGGACAACGCCGGAGTCTCGATCTTGAACTCAGTCACCCCTTCGGCCCAGTCCTCCAACGAGTCTGGGGAGATGCTCAGCAGCTCAACGTCGAGTGCCTGAAACCCGGAGTTCGAGTGCAGGTCAACTACCTGCTGCATGCAGCCGTATCAACCAGGCCCCATGCTGAAATACAGCAGAACGGGCTTCTCGCCTCGGTAGTCGGCGAGGGAGATCGTTTCGCCTTGAGCGGAACGAAGCGTGAAGTTTGGTGCTTGCCCACCCACCTGCACACGGGCCTCGCCTGAACCCTGGCCGTAGCATGCCGTCATCAGAGCCGCCAGAAGAGCGAGAATGCCCCTAGCGCTTCCCTTCGCGACGCTCACGCTTTCCCCTGGACCACCTTCATGGAGGGCACAAGATCGGGGACGCCTCGGGAAGCCGCTAGGGCCGGCCCGCTCCCACGTAGAGGTCCCACCAGAAGTCCGCGATGACCTCGATGTGGACGGTGTCCCCAGGGTGAGCCGTGTGGATCATCGTGTTGTTCCCCAGGTACATCGCGACGTGGTGGATCGGGTTGTAGAAGAAGAGCAGGTCCCCGGGCTGCAGGGCATCCTGAGAAACGTGCGGTAGAACGGCGTACTGCGCCGAGGATGAGTGCGGCAGCGAGACG
>JACDCJ010000222.1 GCA_013817655.1 Actinosomnolentus pattersoniae (SeqCode) | reverse complement strand
ACCCGGTGTTCTCCGCCGACGGTACGCACGTCGCCTACCGATCCGGGGCGACGAACCTCCATCCGCTGGACACGGATTCGACGTTCGACATCTATGTGAAACATCTGGCGACGGGCGAGATGTACCTGGCCTCCACGTCGACCCCGGACCCGGAGACCGGTGAGGTGGTCAAGGGAAACACTTCAAGCTATAACCCCTACCTGTCCGCCGACGGGACCAGGATCGCCTTCCGCTCGTACAGCACGAACCTCCATCCGGACGATTCGGACTTCTTGAGCGACGTCTACGTCAAGGATCTGAACACCGGGGAGACCAGGCTGGCTTCGACGTCAGACGGCAACGGCCCCAACGACGGAGAGAAGGGGAACGGGCCGAGCGGCAACCCGGCCCTCTCCGCCGACGGGACCAAGGTCGCCTTCTACTCGAGCGCCACGAACCTCGACCCGGGAGACACCGACACGGCCAACGACGTCTACGTCAAGGATCTCGACACGCTGGACATCCAGCTCGTATCCACATCGGACACCGGGGTGAAGGGGAACGGGGGGAGCTCCCTGCCCTACATGTCGGCGGACGGGACGCTCGTGGCCTTCCGGTCGAACGCGACGAACCTCGACCCGGGCGACACGGACCAAACATTCGACATCTACGTCAAGAACCTCGTCACGGGCGATCTCGCGCTCGTCTCCACGACGGAGACGGGCATCAAGGGCGACGGCGACAGCGCCAGCCCGTACATCTCGGCGGACGGGGCATCGGTCGCGTTCAGCTCCCGGGCGACCAATCTCGACCCCGCGGATCCCGACTCGCTGGAGGACCTGTACGTCAAGGATCTGGCCGGCGGCGATCTCACCCTTCTGTCCGTGTCGGACTCGGGGATCAAGGGGGACGGCGACAGCCTGAACCCCGCGCTCTCGGCCGACGGGGGGACGGTAGCCTACTACTCCTCGGCGACGAACCTTCACCCGGGTGACCCGGACGTGATCCCGGACGTCTACCTCAAGGAGATCGCGCGGGGGGCGGACATGGCCGTTTCGATCTCGGACAGCCCCGATCCGGTGCTGGTCGGAGCACCGCTTACCTACACGATCGATGCCCGAAACGAAGGGCCCGCATCCGCGACCGTCGTCACGATGGTCGACACGCTGCCTTCCGGAGTTACCTTCCTATCGGCGGAGGCCAGCCAGGGAAGCTGCACCGAGGCCCAGGGCACCGTGACGTGCGACCTCGGAGGGATGGCTATCGGTGACTCTGTCCAGGTGATCATCACCGTCAAGCCCGATGACCCGGGGACGATAGTCAACTCGGTGGGGGTGGACGCATGGGAACCGGACCCCGCCCCGGCCAACGACGACGCGGCGTCCACCACGACGGTGGAGCCGGCCGCCGATCTCGCGGTGAGCGTCGTGGACTCGCAGGATCCCGTCGAGGTGAACGAGGAGTTCACCTATTTCGTCACCGTCGTAAACGAGGGAGATCTCGCGGCCACCAGCGTGATGCTGCATCAGTCCCTCTCGAAGGGCCTTCGCGTCGTCACCGTGACCCCGAGCCAGGGAACGTGTCCCGCTCGCCCCAGCAGGTTCTTCGCCTGCTCGCTCGGCACGGTGCCCTCCGGCGGGGCCGCCACCATCACCATCGATGTCCTTCCGGTGCGGGTCGGCACCGTCTCGGTGGGTTCCACCGCATCGACCGTGGAGCCCGAGGCCGACCTCGCAGACAACTCGGACCTGGAGACCACTACAGTCCAGCTGCCGTAACGCGCGCAAGGACAGCTAGTCCGCCCCGCCTCGATCGCCTAGACAATGCCCGTCGTCTTGTCTCGAACCTCTTGGTTAAGGACTTGCAGCGGGTGGATATGGAATCACTCGCCATGACGCGACGCCTACCCAGCCCGGGCCGCGCTCATCGCATGCCGGGGCGCAGAATCTGCAAATCCCCCATCTCCCAGACGAACCTCTTGGCACTCTCGGAAGCGTCCCTCCCGGCCTTAGCGAGCTTGTCGGCCTCCTGGTTCTCCGTCCGAGGAATCCGCTCGAAGGTCACACCCTCAGGAAAGCGATCCACCTGCTCCTGCACGGCCGCGTGGAGCAACCTCAGGTGCTCATAGTTGACCTTCCAGCCCCCCGCGAGCTGCCCGATGACGCACCGAGAGTCCGAGCGCAGGTGCGCCTCGGTCGCCCTGTGATCCGCCGCCGTCCGGAGTGCGTGGAGTACCGCCATGTAC
>JACDCJ010000008.1 GCA_013817655.1 Actinosomnolentus pattersoniae (SeqCode) | reverse complement strand
CTGGTGATCCGCGGCGTCGAGCGGGCACTCATCGGCTCGGGCGTCGCAGGTACCGGGGAGGCCACCTGGGTCCAGGTCGATCCCCAACCGAACTCCGAGGCGACCAACGATCGGATCCAGCAGCTGGCGCGAGAGTACCGGGCCACCGTCGAGAACATCGTCGAGGCTCGCGGCGTGCCCCAGGTGGCCGAGTTCCTTCGAGGGATCGAGGAGCCTGGCGCCCTCGCCGATACCGCCGGCTACTCGCCCGACCTCTCCTTCGAGCAGAAGGTGGAGGTCCTCGAGACCCTCGACGTCGAGCAGCGGCTCGAGAAGGTTCTCACCTGGGCGAAGGGAACGCTTGCGGAGGTCGCTCTCAAGGACCGGATCCGGTCCGAGGTGGCCGAGGGCATGCAGAAGAACCAGCGGGAGTACATCCTGCGCCAGCAGATGGACGCCATCAAGAAGGAGCTTGGCGAGGACCCCGAAGAGGACATCGTCGGCGAGTATCGAAAGAAGATCTCCGAGGCCAACATGCCAGAGGGCGTGCGCAAGGAGGCCGAGCGCGAGCTGGGCCGCCTGGAGCGAACCTCACAGCAGTCCCCGGAGTACGGGTGGATCCGGACGTACCTCGACTGGATGACCGAGCTTCCCTGGGACATCCGGACCGAGGACAACCTCGATATCACCGACGCCCGCCGCATCCTCGATGAGGATCACACCGGCCTCGAGGACGTGAAAGACCGAATCCTCGAGTACCTGGCCGTTCGGAAGCTTCGTCAGGAGCGGGGACTCGGCGTCGCGACCGGCCGGGGCTCGGGCGCCATCCTCACGCTCGTCGGTCCGCCCGGCGTGGGAAAGACCTCCCTCGGCGAGTCCGTGGCTCGGGCGCTGGGAAGGAAGTTCGTCCGCATCTCCCTCGGCGGCATCCACGACGAGGCCGAGATCCGCGGTCACCGCCGCACCTACGTCGGAGCGCTCCCGGGCCGCATCGTGCGGGCGCTCAAGGAGGCAGGCACCAAGAACCCGGTCATGATGCTGGACGAGATCGACAAGGTCGGCTCCGACTGGCGGGGCGACCCCTCCAGCGCGCTGCTCGAGGTCCTCGACCCCGCGCAGAACCACACCTTCCGCGACCACTACCTGGAAGTGGACCTGGACCTGTCCGAAGTCCTGTTCATCGCGACCGGCAACGTGGCCGAGACCATCCCCGGGCCCCTCCTCGACCGGATGGAAGTCATCAGGCTGGATGGCTACACCGAAGACGAGAAGGTCGCCATCGCCCGTGATCACCTGCTCCAGCGGCAGATGGAGCGAAACGGCCTGCAGCCCGAAGAGGTCAACCTGCCGGACGACGCGCTCCGCACGATCGTCAACGACTACACGCGCGAGGCCGGCGTTCGCAACCTGGAGCGGGAGATCGGCAAAGTGCTGCGCAAGGCCGCGACGAAGATCGCCGCCGGCGAGCACGAGACCCCCATCACCGTGGGCCCGGGCGACGTGCGCGAGTACCTCGGCCGGCCGAAGTTCTTCTTCGAAGCGGCCGAGCGAACCTCCGTCCCCGGAGTCGCCACCGGGCTGGCCGTGACGGGCACCGGCGGCGATGTCCTGTTCATCGAGGCCACCGCCATGGAGGGAGGCTCCGGTCCCGGGGAGCCCGTCGGCGGAGGCCTCACCCTGACCGGCCAGCTCGGCGAGGTCATGAAGGAGTCGGCGCAGATCGCCCTCTCCTACGTCCGCTCTCACGCCGGCGCCCTGGCAATCGACCCTTCATCGCTGCGACGACGGTTTCATCTCCATGTGCCGGCCGGCGCTGTACCGAAGGACGGCCCGTCGGCCGGAATCGCCATGACCACGGCGCTCGCGAGCCTGCTGACGGAACGGCCAGTCCGATCGATCGTCGGCATGACGGGCGAGGTCACGCTCCAGGGCCGGGTGCTTCCCATCGGCGGCCTCAAGCAGAAGGTCCTGGCCGCTCATCGCGCCGGGCTGAAGGAGGTCATACTCCCGAAACGGAACGAGGGCGACCTGGACGACGTCCCCGAGCAGGTGCGCGACGAGATGACCTTTCACGCGGTGGCCACGATCGACGAGGTGCTGAGGCTTGCGCTGGCCTCCGAGGGCGACGACGAAGCGTCGATGCCGGACGCGGAAGCCGCGGTCTAGGAGGAGCTCCCATGGATGATGCGAGGCTCGCCGAGTGGATGAAGGGTTACATCCGCGCCTGGAACTCGAACGACCCGGAGCATATCGGCTCCCTGTTCGCCGAGGATGCTCGCTACTACACGGCTCCGTTCCGGCCGCCATGGATGGGGCGCGACGGCATCGTCCAGGGTTGGCTGAAGCGCCAGGACGAACCCGGTCAGACCGACTTCACCTGGGAGCAGCTCGTCGTGGCCGAGGACCTCGCCGTCATCGTCGGCGTGACGACTTATCACGCGACCGGAAAGGAGCCGGAGACCCGCTACAGCAACCTGTGGGTCCTGCGGTTCGACGGTGAGGGACGCTGCTCGGAGTTCACCGAGTGGTGGATGCAGCACCCCTGAGAGCGCCGAGCAGGCCGACGCTACACTGGCCGCCGGGCCCGGCCCTGATCCGGGACCGGTCGGGAGCCTTTCCATGGGGTTCAAGAAGCAGCGGCTGGGCCCTCGCCTGGTGGAGGCGGCGCGGTCGGGCAACCGGTACGCGGACGCGCACATGTTCCTCGGGGGCACCGGCGCCGTCGGCGGCACCGCGGTCCTGCAGATGCTCGGCATGTACGAGGAGATGTTCGCCATCCATCCAGCCGGCCCCGAGGAGGTGCCGCTGCTCGTGGCCACGGGCACAACCTCGGACGAGATCGAGGCCTTCACGCGTCGGCTGTTTCGCTTCGTGGAATCCCGGCACGGACACGATCGACTGCCCCAGCGAATCCGCAGCGGCTACCTCACCGCGAGCGGCGTCTTCATAGCCCTCGAACGGTTCGAGGTCACGGCTCTCCCCGGGCTCAAGCGCATCGGGCAAACTCCACCCGAGGAGCGCGGACGCGTGGCCGCGGAATTCCTCCGGTCGATCGGCACCGATCGAGAGGACGAGCCGGAGACCATCCTCAAGGCGCTCGCGGAAGCCGTCGCCGCCGCGCGACCGTTCTCCGCCTTCCTCGACGGCTACCGGGCACGCCACCTGGAGCCTCGCGGGCTCGATCGGTTCCGCTCGGTGTTGGTGGGCATCCCGATCCCAAGCCTGGTGGCCTACCACCAGGACGACCTGCTCCTCGTAGCCGAGCACGTGCCCGGCGTCGGGGCGGATCAGGTGGACGAGCTGAAGGAGGGGTTCGTGGAGGTCCTCCGGGATGATCTCGTCGAGGTGCAGGAGCGCCTGGCCGAGAGCGTGCTCATGGCCCACACCACCGGCGTCGGTGGGATGTTCGACGACTCGCCCTCCGGTCACCCTGTGATCCGCCTCGGCTTCGCGCACAGCGGCCTCGACCGTCGGCTGGCGGACAAGCAGCGATACGCGGACACGCTCACCCGGCTCTATGCTGGGGCCGGCGTCAAGGTATTGATCACGGCCGCCGCCATCGGGATCGACGAGGTGCGGGTGCGGGAGCGCGTCCCCCTGCACCGCCAGATACGCCAGAAGCTCTTCGACGCACCCGGCGAGGTGTTCCCCGGCTCGAAGGCTTCCCAGCCGACCGGCTCCCGAGCGAGCCGCCAGGCCGGACGGCCGGTCCCGGCCCGTCAGGCGCTTCGAACGTATCGGCCGCTCACCGTGCCGCTCGACGACCCCCCCTCTGGTCCCGCCGCATTCGAGCGCGGGGAGGATCTCGTGCCCTCCTACGTGATCCGCAGCGGCGAGAACGGCTTCTTCAGCGTCGGGAACGCCGACGCGCTCTACCGGGTGATGCGCGTGGCGTCGGCCGGGGAGCTCGGCCTGATGCTCGCGACGGTGGCCCTCCTCGGCGACGACCCCCTCTCGCCGTGGTTCGAGGGCGGCGTCTGCTACTACCCCGAGACCGACAACGCCCGCCACGTGCTGGACTTCCTGTCACAGCCGGCGCTGCTGCGTACGCAGCTCTCGGGCCTGGAGCCCATGGCGCTGCAGGATCTCGGCTCGGCGAAGCACCAGGCGGAGATGCACACCATGGCGCTCCTGATCCTGCTGCACCGCCTGCGGACCCTCGACGTCGACGCCATCGATCCCTACGTGGACGTGGAGCGGTTCGACGCGCCCCGGTTCTTCGTTGAGCGCTCGAGGACGCTCACTTTCGAGGATCTCGCCGTTCTGGACCTGGGGACGCTGATCGAGGACATGCAGGTCCTGGCCGCTGCGGAGGCTCCCGAGGACCTTCTGCCGCTCATGCCCCTGCGCAAGCACGGCCTCTTTCCGCAGAAGAGGGAGGCGCTCCGCCGGATCCTGGAGCGCGTCCTTCGCGCGGTGTGGATCCCTCCCTCCCTGGGATCTCCGCTCGTGTTCGAGCGCGACGGGCGTACGTACGTTCGGAGCGGGTTCTACGTCGCGCCACTGGAACTGCTGGTCACCGAGCGGGACGGCATCTCGCGGGCGCTCCGGAGCGGCCATCGCGAGAGCGGCAACCCATGCGCGTACGAGGACTATCGCGACTATCACCTCTGCGTCGGCGGGTTCATCGATGTCCGTCCTCACGCCATCGTCTGTACCGCGAAGAGCGAACGCGAGGACCTCACGGGCGCGATCGCGCGGTTCCACGACGTGGAGGCCCTCCGGGCGCACCTCGCCGGCATCGAGCCGTACGGCTTCTTTGCTACCTGCGGACTGCTGGCGGTGTTCTTCCGGCTTCGCGCCCTCTACGACCTGCTGAACGAGGCGATGATCGAGCTTGGAACCCTTCACGACTTTCGCTGGCACATGCCCCGGGATGCGGGCGGCCACATGCTGATGGTTCCCGGCGTGGTCGAGTCCCTTCGGATGGTGTCGGAAGGGCTGGAGAAGACGACCGGAACCGAACGCCTGGACGGCATCTGGGGTTACGAGCGGCGGCGCGTCCCCGACCGGCGCGAGGCCATCGTGCGCGGGTTCGGGGGCGGAAACGGCCGGAGCGCGTCCTGACCGGGAAGCCGGGCAGTGGGGGCCGGTGGACCGCCGCGAACTTCCGGCACGCCCTCTCGCTCTTGCGCCAGGAAGGGAACCCCGCCGCGACGGTGTACGAGAGCCTCGGGCCGAACTTCTTCCTTGCGCTCGACCCGGGATGGCTGAACCTGGGCCTGTGGGAAGGCCCCGGAACGCTTGAGGAGGCTCCTCGCGCGGTGCGCCGGCTGGTCGAGACGCTGGCGCAGGATCTCCCCCGCGGCGGGGTGATCCTGGACGTCGGGAACGGGCTCGGCGCCCAGGACCCCCTGATCGCCCGGATCGCGCGGCCCCGGCGGCTCGTCGCCCTCAACATCACCGAGTCACAGCTGAGGGCCGGTCGATCCCGGCTCGGTGAGGCCGGTGCCCTGCCCGTTGTGGGGGACGCCATGCGGCTTCCCATCCGGTCGGAGACGGTCGACGGGGTCATCAGCGTGGAGGCGGCCTTCCACTTCCGGTCCCGCCGCATCTTCTTCGAGGAGGTCGTCCGCGTGCTCCGCCCCGGCGGAGTGCTCACGATGTCCGACGTGTCCGTCGAACGCCCGCCTCCGGGGCTCCTGGAGGGGCTCGCCGGGCTCGCCCAGCTTCGGTTATGGGGCCTCCGCGCGAAGAACCTGAGCTCGGCGGAGCGCATCGCGGACCTCGCGCGCCGGGCGGGCCTCGTCGATGTTCGAGTGGAGCGGTGCGGGGATCGGGTCATCGATCCGGCGCTCGCCGCGGTCGCCCTACGGCTTCGCGCCGCCGGCGAGGTTCCCACCGGACAGCGGCTCGCCGCCCGCTTCTTCCTCGCACAGGTGCGGACTCTTCGTCGCCGCGAGATGATCGACTACGTGCTGCTTCGCGCCCGGCGGGCGACGGCGCGAGCGGCATGAGGCGGCCTGCCGCACGTCGTTGAACTGCGCGTGAGCGCATCGTACGGTGCCGGAGTGGACCTCCTGAGCTTCCCCGCCTCGCTGCTCTCCGACGACGAGGACCTCGTGCTCGACCTTCGGCCGCACTGGCTCTCCCTCATCGTGCCGGCGGCGCAGACGATCGCGATACTGCTGGGGCTCGGGGCCGGCTTCCTGTATGCGCCCTATTCATGGGCGCCATGGGCGTTCGCCGTGATCCTGATAGCGGGCCTCACCGCGTTTCTGGCCTGGCCGGCGGGGCTCATCAGCACTTGGGCGAGCTCCCATTTCGTGGTCACGACCGACCGGATCATCCGGCGGTCCGGTCTCATCGCGAAGCAGTCCGTCGAGATCTCGCTCGAGCGGATCAGCGACGTTCGGTTCTCTCAGACGATCCTGGAGCGGCTGCTGGGCGCCGGCGACCTCACCATCGAGTCCGCAGCGGGACCGGTCACCTTCCAGGACGTGAGCGACCCGGAACGCGTCCAGAAGGTCATCTTCGAGCGCAAGGAGGGCAACGAGACGCGCCGGAAGGAGGCCATGGAACGGGCCGGACGCCTGCCTTTCTGGCAGCCCGGCTCGGTGGCCGACGAGCTCGCCAAGCTGCACCGGCTTCACCGGATGTCGGTTCTGTCCGACGAGGAGTACGGCGAGCTGAAGGCTCGCCTCCTGCACAGGGTTCGGAGCCTCTAGGCCATCCTCGGAAGCAGTACCCGAGCTCCGATGATGCGACGGCCGCCGGCGGTCATCCGCCTCCAACGACCGCGATCACGCCGCCCGTGAGGACCAGCCAGGGCCCCGGGCCCGGCAGGATGCCCACGCCCGCGCCGTAGAGCTGTATCAGCAACAGGATGAAGACGATGATTCCGAGCGCCCCGGCCAGCCGGGTGAGCCAGCCGGACGTCGCGAGCCCGGCGACCGCCACCAACCCCAGGACGATCGTGACGAACCCAACGCTCGTGACCAGATCCGGCTGGAACTCGAACGGACGCCGGTAGAGGGCTCCCGCGCCGAGGCGCACACCGTCGAGGTCACGCACCCAGGTCATGAAGGCGCCGACGATGAGCCCAGCGGCGCCCATCAGCGTGAACAGGATGCGGCCGGCCATCTGGCCCGTCGAGCGCGCCGCCTCTGCCATGGCCTCCTCCCAGGGGAACGACGATGATCGACCTCGCCTCCACCCTATCGGCGGTGCGTCCGGTTTCAAGAACCTCGGTCGGATGAATCGAGGAGCGGCTACAACAGGGCGGCGGTGGATGCACCGTCGACCTGAAGAGCCGCGCCGCTTATGAAGCCGGCCGGCTCGGAGCACAGGAAGGCGACGACCCGTCCGAAATCCTCCGGGTCTCCCATCACGCCCGCGGTCCCGAGGGCGCGGGCTCGTTCGGTGGCGTGCGACCCGGGGCATGCCAGGTTGAGAGTGATCCCGAGGGGGAAGAGGTCCGCGGCCGCGGTCTTCGCCCACGCCCAGAGCCCGGCTCGAGCGGTGTTCGAAAGGGTGAGGTGAGGGATCGGCTGCTTCACGGCGCTCGAGGTGATCAGGCAGATGCGGCCCCAGCCGTTCGTCGTCATGTGCGGCACGGCCGAACGAACCAGGCGGATGGACGTCATGAGGTTCGCGTTGAGCGCGGCTTCGAACGCCGCATCGTCCGGTTCGAGCGCGCGTCCGGGCGGCGGCCCCCCGGCGTTCGCCACCAGGACGTCGAGCCGGCCGAAACGCTCCACCGCGGCGTCCACCAGGCGCTGGGGCGTCTCGGTGGCAGTGACATCGGCGGCGACTGCCAGAACCTCTCCGGCCATCTGTGCGGCCGCCTCGCCTAGCGCATCCTCGCCGCGGGCGCAGATCACGAGGCGAGCTCCTTCTCGGGAGAGAGCGGCCGCCGACGCCCGGCCGAGCCCCCTCGAGGCCGCCGTCACCAGAGCGACCCTTCCCTCGAGTCCGAGATTCATCGCCTGAGACTCCTTGTTCTTCCGACCATGCCCGCCGCTTAGCTCTCGAGGGGGGCCAGCCCGCTTTTCCGAGCGTCCCACGCGTCCAGCAGCTGCCGTTCACGCTCCCGCGACATCCCGGCATCGAGCGCGAGCCCCGAAGGCGCGACCTTCGACGGGCCGGTCCGACCGATCTCCCATGCCAGCGTGTCGCGAGCCGTCTCCTCGAGCGACCGGTAGGTCAGCCCTGCGGCCATCGCCTTCTCGCGCTTCACCTTGAAGAAACCGTCGTAGGCGGGGTCTCCTTCCGGTAGCCAGAGGGGCATCTCGGTCCATGGCTCGACCCCGTTAGCCAGCAGGAACTCCTCGTCGACCCAGGTCATTCGCACGTCGACCCCATCGCCCGGCAGGCAGCCCTCGAGCATCGCCGCCATGGTCAACGGCTCGGCCGGGCCGACGGCGTTGTAGATTCCCGTCCGCCGGCGCTCGACGAGACGAACCAACCAGTCGGCGAGGTCGCGCGCGTCGATGACCTGCACCTCGCGATCCGGCCTTCCGGGAGCGAGGACGTCCCCACCGGCGGCGATGCGGCGGACCCAGTAGGTGAACCGGTTCGACGGATCGAACGGACCTACGATCAGCCCCGGGCGGATGATCAGGCCTCGGCCCGGCATTGCGGCTTCGACTTCTCGCTCGCAGGCGACCTTGAGCGGCCCGTAGTGCTCGGCGACGTCCTCGATGCCTTGGGGCGGTGGAGCCTGCACCGGGGACTCCTCGTCCACGTCCGGCACGGCGCCTTCCGGATACACGGAGCAGCTCGAGATGAAGGTGTAGTGCTCCACGCCCCCGGAAAGGAGATCGGCCGATGCCCGAGCGACCCGGGGAAGGAACCCGCACGTGTCGACGGCGGCGTCCCAGGACCGCCCCCGAAGCGCACCCAGATCGCCGTCGCGGTCCCCGCGAAGCTTCTCCACGTCCGGGAACAGGTCAGGATGGTTTCGTCCACGGTTGAACAGCGTGACGCTGTGGCCTCGCGAGACCGCGGCCTCCACGAGGTGCCGGCCCACGAAGATCGTGCCGCCCAGAACGAGGAGATTCACGAGACCGCCACCCTCATGGCCGTGAATCCGCTCAGGCGCGGAGGAAGCTCTCCGGATCCTCGGCGAAGTCCTCGAGGCACCCCCGGGCACAGAAGTAGTACGTCGTGCCGTCGTACTCGTAGGATCCCGCGGCGTTCGCCGGGTCGACTTCCATCCCGCAGACCGGATCGATCGCGACTGCCATCATCTCCCCTTTCGCTTCCGAATCTCGTCAGCTAGCGCAGGGACGACCTTGAAGAGGTCCCCGACGAGACCGAAGTCGGCGAGCTGGAAGATCGGCGCCTCACCGTCCTTGTTGATGGCGACGATGGTCTTGGAGGTCTGCATGCCGGCCCGATGCTGGATGGCCCCGGAGATCCCCACCGCGATGTAGAGCTGGGGGCTGACGGTCTTGCCGGTCTGCCCCACTTGGTTCTGATGGGGATACCATCCGGCGTCCACCGCCGCACGCGACGCTCCCACCGCCGCCCCGAGGGCGTCCGCCAGGTCTTCGACGATGCGGAAGTTCTCGGGGCCCTGCAGCCCCCGGCCCCCCGACACGATCACGGCTGCCTCCTCGACCGCCGGGCGGCCGCCGGCTTCCTGCTGGACCCGCTCCACGATCCGGGCGCGCTTCGCGTCATCCGAGAGAGTGACATCCACCCGCTCCTCGACCACCTCGCCCGGCGCCTGCTCGGCGGCGAATGAGTTGGGCTTGACGCAGATGATCTGGGGCGAGCCTTCCACCTGGCACTTCGTCACCGTCGCGCCTCCGAACACGGCTTTCGTGCAGACAAGCCGTTCCCCCTGCGCCTCCAGGTCCACAACGTCCGCGACGACCCCGGTGCCGACCTTGGAGGCCACTCCGGAGGCGACGTCCTTGCCGTCGGCGACGCTCGCAAAGAGCACGACCGACGGCTTCCGTTCCCGAACCAGCGAGGCGATCGTATCGATCTGTGGCTGCAGCAGGTAGCGGTCGAACTCCTCGCTCTCCGCGACGTAAACCTTCCCGCCGCCGAACTTCCCGATCCGCTCGCGTGCGTGCTCGAATCCTGTCCCGGCGAAGACGGCCGCGGGATCGAGGTTCATCTCTCCCGCGAAACGGCGCGCCGCCGTCAGCATCTCCCCGGAGACCTTGCGAACCTCTCCGCCCTCGTGGTCGATGATCGTCCAGAGCTCTCCCATGCCCTACGCGCTCCCCGTCTCGCCCGCCTAGATGAACTTGTTCTGCTGGAGGAAGTCGGCCAGCTCGACATGGCCGTGCCCTTCGTCCTTCACGAGCTTCCCCTTCTGCTTCGGAGGCCGGGCCTCGGCCGCGAGGATCCTGGTCTTCGAGCCGGACAACCCCACTTCGGCGGGGTCGAGGCCCGCGTCCTCGCCGGAGAGCACCTCGAGGGGCTTCTGCTTGGCCGACATGATGCCCTTCAGGGTCGCGTACCTGGGCTCGTTGATCCCCTTGACGACGGAGATCACGGCCGGAAGCTCCGACTCGATCACCCAGTGGCCGCCCTCCTGCTCACGATGGACGGTGACCTTCGACCCGTCGACCTCGACCTTGCTGACGTAAGTGATGCCCGGAAGGCCGAGGAGCTGTGCGAGCGCCTGAGGCACGAGGGAGGTTCGCGCGTCCGTTGATTCCGATCCCAGGATCACGAGGCCGAACTCCATCTGCGCGAGCGCCAGCGCGAGGACATACGCGGTGGCGAGCGCGTCGGAGCCGGCCAGTCCGTCGTCCTTGACGAGCACCCCCCGGTCGGCCCCGAGGGCGAGGGCCTTTCGGACGGCGTTCTTCTCGGCCCCCGCGGGCCCCATCGTTAGGACCGTGACCTCCCCGCCGTGGGCCTCCCGAAGTCGGAGGGCCTCCTCCACCCCGTATTCGTCCACGGGGTTGAGGATGCTCTCGCCCGATTCTCGATCGAGGGTATGGTCGCTGGGGTCGAGCTTCTTCTCCGCGGCGGTGTCGGGCACCCGCTTCACGCAAACGACGATGTTCAATCGCTTCCCCCAGAGAAGGCGAAAAGGAGGGCCGGTCGTTCCACCGGCCCGACCACGATTGTCCCGTCGAATCCGTGCGCGCGTCAACCGCGATAATGGGCGCCATGCCGCCCTCCCCGGCCGGGAAGCGCCGGCTTCTGGTTCGTCCTGTCGTGGCGGGCCTCGTGGCCGCCGCCGGACTGGGCGTCTTCGGTTGCGGCGGATCACCCGGTCCCGACAGCTCGGGCGGGGACCGAACGGCATCGCCGCCGCTCCCGCCTCCGCCGCCCACGGCGAGCCAGAGCCTGGGTCCGGATCAGCCCCCGGTCATCTGGCTGGGGGGGACGGTCGTTACCGTCACGGCGGACCGGCTGGAACTGCAGGAGGGCTCTGGATCGATAGTCACGCTCCTTCGGCTCGGGCAGGGAGCGACGGCCTTCTTTCGAGTCTCGGAGGATCGATGGGTGCGCCTGCCCCGGCAGGTGGACATCGAGACGGGCGAGCGCGCATGCGTGGAAACGCTCCTGGACGGGAGCAGCCTTCTGGCACTCCGAGTGTTCCTGGGAGCCGGTTGCGGGCCCACCTGAAGCCGCCGATGGCGGCGAGGGCTAGGCCTCTCTCGGAACCTGCAGGACCAGGACTGCCACGTCGTCCTTCGCGGGGTCCGGTTGGAAGTCGAGGACCGCACGCTCGATCCGTTCGGCGATCACGCTGGCGCCGACGCCCGCGCAGGAACGCACTATCGACTCCAGCCTCGCCTCACTGAAGACGACGCCGGCCGCACGCTCTTCGGTCACGCCGTCGGTGTAGAAGATCACGGCATCCCCCGGGGCGAGGTCCAGGGACTCATCGGTTAGGTCGGGGTCGGGGAACACTCCAAGCAGCGTCCCCGATGCTCCGAGCCTCTGCAACGTGCCGTCCCCGCGAAGTAGGAGCGGAAGCGGGTGGCCGCCGCTGGAGACCGTCACGCGGACGCCGTCGGAGGTTCGCTTGATCCGTGCACAGCAGACGGTACAGAAGCGTTGGGCACCCCCCTGGTCGAGGAGGGCCTGGTTCAGCGTCGCCAGGATCCGGGTGGGCCGGCTCTGGCGCATCGCCGCGGCCCGCAGCGTGTGGCGGGCGAGGCCGGTGAGGGCGGCGGCCTCGGGCCCCTTGCCGCAGACGTCGCCGATCGCGACTGTCCAGACGTTGCTGGCGGTCTGAAAGATGTCGTAGAAGTCACCGCCCACCTCGTTGCCCTCCCCTGCGGGCCGGTATCGCGCGGCCAAAGTTAGGCCGGGAACCGTCGGCAGCTTTGGAGGAAGCAGGCTCTGCTGCAGCGTTCGCGCGATGTAGTCCCGCTCGCGGTAGATCCGCGCGTTGTCCATGGCCGTCGCCGCGCGGTGCGCAAGGTCGTGAGCCAGTGCGAGGTCCCGATGATCGAAGGGGGGCGCCGTCTCGGACCGCGCAAAGGTGATTGCCCCGAGCGTCTTGCTGCGGGCCGTGAGGGGCACGATCATCACGGAGCTCGCCCCGAGGGCCTCGAGGACGAGCGCGGCGTCCCCCCTCGAGTAGTCCCCGACCGAGAACGTGCGATCGTTCACCTCCGGGTGGAAGGCGGCCTGGCCCGTCCGGAGCACCCGCGCCACGGCAGACTCGGTGCGCGGGTCCATCGCGCATCTGATCAGCTCGTCCAGGGCCGGCTGCTTCTCGGGATCCGCGTGGACAGCGGCGCTCGCCAGGATGGCACCGTCCTCCGAGCGAACGTGGATGGCGCACCAGGTGGCGAGCCTTGGCACGACGAGCCGAGCGATGCTCGAGAGCATGGCCTCCTGGTCCAGCGAGGCGGTCAAGACGTCACTCGCTTCGGCCAGCAACGCGAGCCCTTGCTGGGCGCGATGGCGATCGTCCTCGGCCCTCCTGCGTTCGGTGATGTCCCGGATGTAGCCCGTGAACAGCGGCGGACCGGCGACGTCCACGCGCGTGATGGCCAGCTCGACCGGGAACTCCGTGCCGTCCGCCCGGTAGCCGGTCAGCTCGAGCCGCCTGCCGAGCAACCGGCTCTGACCGGTGGCCAGGTAGCGATGCAATCCGCGCCGGTGCGATTCCCGCAGTGAGGGGGGGACGATGACCGAGGCCATCTCCTTGCCGATCACATCCCCCTGACGGAAGCCGAAGATCCGTTCGGCTGCGGGATTGAACTCGGCGATCCGCCCGCCCGCGTCCATGATCACGATCGCGTCGAGCGCCGACTCCAGGACAGCGCTCTTGCGTGCGTCGCTGTCCGCGGCGGCTTTCTCAGCCCGTCGTCGCTCGATGTACTGCCCGATCATCGTCCCCAGGCCCACCGTGACGGCCAGGAGCTCGGTGTCGGGCTCCAGCCGACCCGTGGTGAAGAACTCGAACACGCCGAAGGTCTCGGTCCGAAGCCGAACCGGGAAGGCGAGGCCCGATTGCAGCCCCTCGGCCACGGCGGCGCGAGCGCGCGGAGAGTCCAGCTCGTCGCCCACCTCCCGGATCCATCGCGGCTCACCGCTCAGCCACACGCCGCCAGGGGGGCCGGCACCGGGCTCGAGTCGGGACCGCCGGCTGATGTCCTCGAAACGGGAGACACTCGGCGAGGCTCGACGCCACATCTCGGCACAGCGCAGCGATCCGGCATCCGCATCCCACGCCCAAAGAACGCCGAGGTCCCAGTCGAGCGCCTCGCAAACCGCCCTGATGATCCGAGGGATCGCCTCAGCCAGCGGAGGGGCATCGGGGAGCACCCGCGCGACGCCTGCGAAGGCGGCCATTCCCCGCTCCGCTCGCTCCCGCGGGCTGAGGTCGAACGAGACCCCGACGAACCCCACCAGAATCCCGTTCTCGTCACGGACGGGAGCGTCCGAGACCATGACCCGGACGGCCGTGCCGTCCTTACGTCGTACGTCGAACTCGCCTTCCCAGGCGCCGCCCGCCGCGAGCGTTCCCATGATGGCCTCCGCGGCGTCCGCGTCCTCCCCTTCGAACACGAGTTCGCGAATGTTGCGCCCGAGCACCTCCTCGCGCGCCCATCCGTACAGCGCTTCGGCGTGCCGGTTCCACTGGGTGATGGCGCCGAAGACGTCCGTGACGATGATGGCCGGGTTCAGCAGGTCGAGCAGATCCCTGTGGAAGCCGATCGACCCCGCCTGGTCGAGCCCCTCGCTCGCCGACTGGGGATCCTGGAAGGTTCTCGCCTCGCTCCACCTCTCCAACGACCGGCCCGGGCGAGCGTCAATGCTACTGCGCGCTCGGTTCCGGGCTCAAGGGTGCCCTGCACCTTTGACGGGTGGCCACGTCCTGTTCGACGATTGGCGCACGATGTCGCCCGCGGAACGCATCTCTACCGTCCATCTCGGGCAGTTCAGCCGTGAGAACGCCAACGCCATCGCGGGCGAGCTGGAGGCTGCGGGCATCATCTGGTGGTACAAAGAGCCAGGCTGGCTCAGCCAGGTGTGGGAGTTCGGCGTTCGGCTCTTCGTCGACCGAGCCAGATTGGATGAGGCACGGGGCATCGCCCGCCGGGTCCTGGCCGAGCGGGGAGGCGACCGGGACGGCTGAGGATACCGGAGTCATCCCCTTCAGGCGGCCTCCGGATGATTCCGACGGCCTCGCGGGCTGTAGTACTTCACGGGGGCGTGGGCCCAGCAGAACTTCTCCCGGTTGTACATGGAGAGCCTGGTGGCGCATCCCTCCTTCTCACATGAGCGGCCCTCGCCCCACGTTCGATTTCGCCTGGGCAGCGCCTGCACCGCCGTCCCCCGAAGAACGAGCGGATCCTCTCTCATCTCGACCCTTCCCTTTCTGTGACTGGTCAACAGAAGGTCGCCGACGGGCACGACCGTCCGGTCGACGACCCCTATGACATACGAACCCGAGGACCGGCCAGATCATTCCGGGTGATCGCCTACAACGTGTCCATCTTGACATGTCCTGGTCGCCCTATCGGAGGCGGCTGGCGGTAGAGTTGTGACATGAACCTTCCGGGCGAGGGACGTCCTGTGGCTCCGACCGCGCCCCGCGCGGGCACGACGACGTCCGCGGGCGTCCTCATCCTGCTTCTCACGGCGGCCTTCCTGATCGCAGGCATCGATCTCGCGCGGACCGCGATAGGCTCCGCCAATCAGGACCGGGAAGCCTACCTCGCCGGACTGGCTCTCGGGCTCAGCCCGCAAGCTCAGGCGAACTTCACCGGAATCATCGCCGTGATCGTCCTGGGACTTTGCGTGCTCACTACGGTCTGCGGCATCGGTGTCCTCACCCGCCGAGAGGGAGTGCGGCACGCCGCGATCGCCACCTTCGTCCTGTTCACGCTCGTGACCGTTCCGCTGGCGATCGCCGGCCTGAACGCGGACGAGGTTACCGGCGGGGCGTGGGTAGGCCTGGCGATCGGGCTGCTCGACGCACTCGTCCTGTGGCTGCTCCTGAGGGGAAAGACCTCACGCGACTTCGAACGCGCCGAGTCGATCCGCCGGCGACAGCGCTTCGCGCGAGAGGAAGAACAGCGGCTGGCTCGGGCCACCTCCCCGCCGGCGGGCCGGGGCTGAACGGACTCCGCTAGTCGCGGACGACCCTAGACGGGTACCACCCGTTCGATCTCGGCGAAGTGGCAGGCGCTCGGGTGGTCGAAACCCCGGTTCTCGAGGGCGGGCACCTCCTCGGCGCACTTCTCCTGAGCCTTCCAACACCGGGTTCTGAACACGCACCCGGAGGGCGGGTTCGCGGGGCTGGGGACGTCGCCGGTCAGGACCATGCGCTTTCGCTCGCCCCTTACCGCAGGGTCGGGGACCGGCACGGCGGACAGGAGGGCCTGGGTGTATGGGTGGGTCGGGCGGTCGTAGATCTGATCCTGGTTCCCGACCTCCATGATCTTGCCCAGGTACATGACGGCCACGCGATCGGAGATGTGGCGCACCACCGCGAGGTCGTGGGCGATGAAGATGTAGGAAAGGTTGAAGTCGCTCTGCAGCGCGTTCAGCAGGTTCACTACCTGGGCCTGCACGGACACGTCCAGAGCCGAGACCGGCTCGTCGCAGATGATGATGTCTGGGTTCAGGGCTAGGGCCCGCGCGATGCCGATGCGCTGGCGCTGGCCCCCCGAGAACTGATGTGGGTAACGGTTCACGTGGTCGGGGTCCAGGCCCACCCGAGCCAGGAGGTCCTGGACCCGGCTTCGCCGCTCAGCCTTGCCCATTCGTCCCTGATGGATCTCCCAGGGCTCGGCCACGATGTCCCCGACGGTCATTCGCGGGTTGAGCGAGGCGTAGGGGTCCTGGAACACGATCTGGATGTTCCGCCGGAGTGTCCGCAGCTCCTTCTTCGGAAGCTTGAAGATGTCCTTGCCGTCGTAGATCGCCGAGCCGGAGGTGGCCTCCTCGAGCCGGAGCAGCAGCTTTGCAACCGTGGACTTCCCGCAACCGGATTCGCCGACGAGCCCCAGC
Organism: Actinosomnolentus pattersoniae (SeqCode); assembly: GCA_013817655.1. Classification (GTDB taxonomy): domain Bacteria; phylum Actinomycetota; class UBA4738; order UBA4738; family UBA4738; genus JACDCJ01. Next base: position 6,179 of record JACDCJ010000008.1, on the reverse strand, counting down.
GTCTCGCCCCGGTAGAGGTCGAAGCTCACCCCCTCGACCGCCTTGACCGCTCCCACGTGCTTCTTGAACACGATCCCCTGCGTCAGGGGAAAGTGCTTCACGAGGTTCTCGACCTTGAGGATCACGTCGCGCTCTGGCGCGGGCCGTCCGTTGCCCTCATCGGCCACCGGTGAGACCTCCTTCTACGTTCGCCAGGACTTCCTCGAAGAAGTGACAGGCACTGCGCCGTGACGCGGACACCTCGTACAGGGGGGGTAGATCCACCCGGCAGACATCCCGTGCGTACGGACAGCGCGGGTGGAACGGACAGCCGGGTGGGATCCGCATGAGGCTTGGGGGCGCGCCCCTGATGGGGTTCAGCTCCCGTCCCCTCTGGTCGATTCGCGGAATCGAGCTCATGAGGCCCTCGGTATAGGGATGGGCGGCGTTCTCGTATACCTCGAAGACGCTTCCCGTCTCGACGATCTTGCCCGCGTACATGACCGCCACCCGGTCCGCCACGTCGGCGACCACCGCGAGGTCATGGGTGATGAGGATGAGTCCCATGCCCGTCTCGCCCTGAAGCTCGGACAGCAGCTCCATGATCTGAGCCTGCACGGTCACATCGAGCGCGGTGGTCGGTTCATCGGCGATCAGGATGTCCGGGTCCAGCGAGAGCGCCATGGCGATCATGACCCGCTGGCGCATGCCGCCCGAGAACTGATGCGGATACTCTCCGACCCGCTCCTTCGCCGCCGGGATCCGGACGCGGTCCATGAGCTCGATCGCCTTCTTCTTCGCCTCGGAGCGCGAGGCGCCCCGATGAACGCGGAACATCTCTCCGATCTGGAAGCCCACCGAGTAGACCGGGTTCAGCGCCGTCAATGCGTCCTGGAAGATCATGGCGATCTTCTGGCCCCGGTAGCTCCGGCGCTCCGACTCGTCCAGTCCCAACAGGTCGGTGCCGCGAAAGCGCAGTGCTCCCTTGGTGATGAAGCCGGGTGGACTGTCGATGATGCCCATGATGGCCTGGGCGCTCACGCTCTTGCCGGAACCGGACTCTCCCAGGATGGCGAGCGTCTCGCGCTCGTCCAGCGAGTAGCTGATCCCGTTGACGGCGTTGACCGTCCCGTACTGAGTCCGGAACTCGACGTGCAGGTCCTCGACCTGGAGGAGATGCTGCCCCTCTGCCGCCTTCGGGTCGTCGGTGGTGACGTCCATCGCCTTCGCCACGGTCAGCGCAGCCTCGGGTCGAGGGCGTCGCGGAGCGCGTCGCCGAGCAGGATGAAGCTGAGGACCAGCGTGCTGAGGAAGATCGCCGGGAAGAACAGCAGGTGCGGGCTTGTCAGGATTCGCGACTGCGCGTCGCTGATCATCAGGCCCCACGAGATGGCCGGAAGCTGCAGGCCGACGCCCAGGAAGGACAGCGCCGCCTCGGCCGAGATGATGATGCCCACCGTGATGGTCGCGTAGACGATCACCGGGGCGATCCCGTTCGGCAGGATGTGCAGCCGCAGGATCCTCCAGTCACCGGCACCGAGCGCCCTCGCGGCCATCACGTAGTCGGCCTCCTTCCCAGAGACAACGGACGACCGCATGAGACGCATCAGGGTGGGCCACGCGAGGACCACCAGCACCAGACTGACCTGCCAGAGCCCCCGCTGCCCGAGGAGGTTCAGGAAGACGATGCCACCGAGCGTCGTCGGGATCGCGAACCAGATGTCCGCGAAACGGCCGACGAGGGTGTCCAGGAAGCCCCCGTAGTAGCCGGCGATCGAGCCGAGGATGATGGCGATCACGACGTCGAAGCCCACCACGAGCAGGCCGATGAGGAGCGACACCCGCGTGCCGTAGACGACGCGCGTGAAGTAGTCGCACCCCTGGATGTCATATCCGAACCAGTGGCTGCCACTCGGCCGGTCCACGGAGAACGACAGATTGCAGAACCGCGGGTCCTGGCTCGTGAAGAGCCCGGGAGCGACCGACATGACGGTGAAGAGGACCAGGAAGAGGGCGGCGATGATGAACAGAGGCTTCTTCCGGAGCTGCTTCCAGGCATCTCCCCAGAGCGAGGCCTGGTGCAGGGGAACGTCGCCGCCCGTCGCGGCGGTGATCTGGCCGGTGGTCCCGCCGGTCTGGAGGCCGGCCTCCGCTCCGAACTGGATCTGCTCCTCCTCGCGGACCTCCTCTTCCGCCGCCTCCCCGGCCTCGGGCGCGTCCGTGGGCGGCCCGCCGGGGAGGGGCGAGTCCCCATCGATGCCGGTCATATCGGTCGATGTGGCCTGCGGCTTGGTCCGGTCGTCCTCAGTCATAGCGGATCCTCGGATCGAGAACGGCGTACAGAAGGTCCACGACGAGGTTCGCCAGGATGTAGATGAGCACGAGCGCCGTGACGATTCCCACCACCACGGCGCCTTCCTGCGAGCGAACGGCCTGGAAGATCTCTCGACCGATGCCCGGGATGTTGAAGATGCCCTCGGTGATGATCGCGCCGCCCATCAGGGCCCCGAGGTCCACGCCCAGGAACGTGACCACCGGGATCAGCGAGTTGCGAAGCGCGTGGCGCCCGACGACGCGCGTCCGGGGCAATCCCTTCGCGGTGGCCGTGCGGATGTAGTCCGATCGAAGGTTCTCGACCAGGCTGGTCCGGGTCAAACGCGCGATGTATACGAGGGACAGCGAGCCGAGCACCATGGCCGGCAGAAGGTAGCTGTAGAACCCCGACTGGATGCCGGCGACCGGGAACCATCGCAGCTGCACGCCAAGGACCAGCTGCGCGACGAACCCCAGGACGAACACCGGGATCGCCACCACCGCGGTGGTGGACACGAGCACGAGGTTGTCCATGAACGATCCTCGCCGTAAGCCGGCGAGAACCCCCGCGATCAGGCCAAGGAACATCTCGAACAGGAACGCGAAGAGAGCCAGCTTGATCGTGACCGGGAAGCGTTCCTTCATGATGTCGGAGACTCTCCGCCGGTTGAAGGACTCCCCGAAGTCGAGCTTCGCCAGGGCCAGCATGTACTTGCCGTACTGGACCGGAAGCGGGTCGTTCAGGTTGTACCGCTCCCGCAACTCTCGCTGCACGCTCTCCGAGAAGGGGCGTTCACCCGCCAGCGCGCGGATGGGATCGCCGGGCAGAGCGAAGACCATCATGAAGATGATGAAGGTCGCTCCGAAGAAAACGGGAATGGCCTGCAACAGCCGCCGGATCGTGTACCGCCCCATGTCGTCCTCCCCGAAGGCGGGAGCGGCCGGCCCTGGCCGGCCGCTCCCGGATACTACGCCATCGGCTATGCCGACTGCCTCTCTACTCCGACGCCACAACCTGCACGTCGGCGACGCGGATGAAGCTGAAGGCGTCGATCTGGACATTGGTGATCCGGTCCGAGTGGACGGACTGGTTCAACCCGAACCAGGTCGGGATGATCGGCATGTCCTCGAGGATGATGTCCTCGGCAGCAAGGTAGCTGTCGATGCCCTCGTCGATGCTGGCGGCCGCGTTGCCCTCCGCGATCAGGGCGTCGACCTCCTCGTTGCAGTAGCCCGTGTTGTTCGATGACCCCTCGCACGCGTGCAGGGGCTCCAGGTAGTTCTGCGGGCTGGGGTAATCCATGACCCACCCGAGACGGAACGGGCCGTCGACATCCCCTGCGTCCAGGCTGCCCAGGTAGTCGGCGAACTCGCTCGACTCGAACTGGATCTCCTGGATCCCCAGGTTCTGGCGCCACATGTTCGAGACGGCCTCGACCCAGGTCTCGTGCCCGCCGTCGCTGTTGAACCAGAACTTCAACGGGCCCTCCCAGCCGCCGGCCTCCTCGAGCTTCTGAGCCGCGAGCTCGGGGTCGAAGGCGCAGTACTGGCACGCGTCCTCCCGGGACCCGGCGACCACCGGCGAGATCAGCGAGCGGGCGGGGGTCCGGGTGTTGAAGAACACCGCCTCGATCACCGCCTCGCGGTCGATGGCCAGCGAGAACGCCTGACGGAGCTCCGGGCTCTGGAAGCGCTCGTCGCTCAGCGGGAACCCGATGTACTGGAAGACCGAGCTCGGCGTCTCGATGAAGGCGTCACCGAAATCCGTCCGGCCCTGCTCGATCTGGGCGTCCGGCACGTCGGCGATGTCCAGGTTGCCGGCCTGCACGTCCGTGTAGGCAACGTCGGGGTCCGAGTAGATGCGGAACTCGATGTTGTCCGCGTTTCCGGGCGTCCCCGCGTAGTCGGGGAACTTCGTCACCTTGATGAACTGGTCGTGCTCCCAGACCCCGTCCATCATGTAGGGGCCGTTCCCGATGGGCTGCTCGTTGAAGCCCTCGGGGTCCTCGAAGAACGCGGGCGGGAGCGGATAGAACGCGTTGTAGCCGACCGTCAGCGCGAACTGGCTGAACGGGGCGGTGAGCGTCGCCGTGAAGGTCAGGTCGTCCACCACCTCGAGGCCGCTGAGCGTGGCCTCGGGATCGGCGTCGCCCTCGGTCGGGTTCAGCTCGTCGTAGCCCTCGATGTTGGCGAAGAAGTAGTTGTTCCCCGCCGCGTTCGAGGCGTTCGCCGCCCAGTTCCACGCGTCCACGAAGGACTGCGCGTTCACTGGGGACCCGTCGTGGAAGGTCCATCCGGCGTTGAGCGTGATGGTCCACGTGGTCTGGTCGTCAGTGGAGATATCGGAGGCCACCACGTTGGCGGGCTCGGACGTCTCGACGTCGTACTGGACGAGCGGGGTGAACAACGACTGCAGGACCTGGCCACCGCAGGTCTCGTTGTCGTTCTGCGGGACCAGGAACTCGGGCTCGCAGATCTGGAGGGAGAAGTCCCCACCGGGCTCCACGCTCGTAGGCCCGGACGTCTGCCCGGAACCGGGCTCATCGTCGTCGCCACCGCAGGCGGCGGCAACCAGCCCCAACGCCAGGATCAAGGCGATCCAGACGGGGGTCTTCCTTGCGCTTCGTACCATGTGTCTCCTCCGATTCGAGGTAATGGGGCCGATCTCCGGCCTTAGCGACCTTGCTTCCGGCCGTCGGCCGGCACGGGCTCCGGATTCTTGCTGAAGCAAACCCCCTTTCCCTCTCCGCGTTGGCGCGCAGTGTACAGGCTGCGCCCCAGCCTGGCCAACAACCTTCCAATGGGCTATACGGGCTTCACTGGGCCAATGGATTGGGCCAGAGCCCGCGAGTCACCGCCCCGAGAAGGTCGCCTTTCCGGGACCGCGCTCAAGGAATGACCGCATCCCCTCCTTCTGATCATCCGTGGAGAAGAGGTCCGCGAAAACCTCTCGTTCCAGGACCAGGCCGGAGCGCACGTCGCCCCGAGCGCCCGAGTCGACGGCTATCTTCGCGGCGCGAAGGGCAGCGGTGGGGCCGCCGGCGAACCGGCGGGCGGCCTCGACCGCCTGGGCATAGACCTCATCCGTCGCGAGGACACGATCGACGAGCCCCATCTGCATCGCTTCCTCCGCCGAGACGAAGCGGCCCGTGTAGATCATGTCCTTTGCCCGGGCGGGGCCAACCAGTCGAGGCAGGCGCTGCGTCCCTCCCGCGCCCGGGATGATGCCCAGCAGTATCTCCGGCTGCCCGAACCTCGAGTCCTCCGCCGCATAGCGAAAGTCGGCGCACATGGCGAGCTCGCACCCACCACCGAGCGCGTACCCGGTGACGGCGGCGATGGTGACCTTTGGGATCGCTTCCACGATGGAGAACACGTCCTGCAGCCGCGTGATCATCGGCTTGACCTCCCATGGGGACATCGGCGCCATCATCTTCACGTCGGCGCCGGCCGCGAAGACCTTCTCTCCCCCCCACAACACGACCGCCCGCACGTCCTCCCTCGATGAGGCCTCCAGGGCGACCTCCCCGAGCTCCCTCGTGAGGTCCTCGTCGATCGCGTTCATGGGCGGACGATCGAGACGAATAGTGCCGACTCCGTCCTCGACCTCCAATCGCACCAGCTGTCCCATGGGTGGTCCTTTCTCTCGCCCCGCTGCCCCTCCGCCGCGCGCGCGTCCGCGAGCGCCGTGGGCCGGTGGGGATCGGGGAGGAAGTCTATGCTCCCGCGGCGGAGGGAGATCGGGCGAGGCCGTCCCGAAAGGAGGTTCGGGAGACCCCGAACTCAAGAGCTCCGTCGGGAGCATCGACCACGCTGTCGCGCGAGAACAGGTCTAGGGCGGTCGCCGAGACCGGGCGCCGGCCACCCCGACGCACGCGTCTGGAGAT
>JACDCJ010000095.1 GCA_013817655.1 Actinosomnolentus pattersoniae (SeqCode) | reverse complement strand
AACCAGGCATGACGTACGACGAGCGGGTCGCCGAGTTCAAGGCCGCCATCGACGCCGGTGTGAAGGTGGAGGCCGGCGACTGGATGCCCGACGAGTACCGCCTCGCCGCTCTGAAGTTCATCGAGATGCACGCGAACTCCGAGGTGATGGGCGCGCTTCCGGAGGGAACGTGGATCCCCCGCGCGCCGACCCTCAAGCGGAAACTCTCGCTCACGGCGAAGGTCCAGGACGAGGTGGGTCACGGCCAGATCCTGTACCGGGTGGCCGAGGATCTTGGCAAGAGCCGTGAGGCCATGTTCGACGACCTCGTGAACGGCCGAACGAAGTTCCACAACGTCTTCCACTATCCGGCCGAGACCTGGGGCGACGTGGCGGTCATCGGCTGGCTCATCGACGGGGCAGCCCTGGTGACGCAGCGGGCCCTCCTCGAGTCCTCTTACGCCCCCTACGTGCGGGCGATGAAGCGGATCTGCGCCGAGGAGTCGCTCCACCTCCGGCACGGCGAGGACCTGGCCCTCGAGCTCGTCTCCGGGAGTGAGGCGCAGCGCGACCTGTTCCAGGACGCGGTGAACCGTTGGTGGCAGCCGATAATGCACTTCTACGGACCCCCCTCGAACCCGGCTAAGGACATCCTGCTCTACTGGCGGATCAAGACGCGCTCGAACGAGGATCTCCGTCAGGAGTTCTTCACCACCTACGTCCCCAAGCTGTGGGACGTCGGCGTCTCGGTGCCCGACACGGAGCTCCGTTACGATGACGACCGGGGAGAGTGGATCTGGTCCCAGCCGGACTGGGACGAGTTCTGGCGGGTCGTGAGGGGCGACGGGCCGATGACTAGGGTGCGCCTCGACCGCCGGAAGGCGGTCTGGGATACTCACGCCTGGATCCGGGAGGCCTTCGCCGGAATCCCCGCCGGCGTCTGAGCCGCGGGCGGCATGTTCGTCTGGGACGTCCTGGGCAAACGGTCCGACAACGATGAGTTCACGGCCGTGGGCGGCGTCAAGGCGCCCGACGCCGAAATGGCCCTTCTGCTCGCCCGCGAGACCCACTTCCGCCACAAGGAGGGCGTCGCCTACGCCGTTCGCCGGCGCGGGTCGACCGAGCTACACGTCGGCTCATACGGGGCCGAGCTGATCGGCGGCATCACCGACCGTTCGTACCGCCGCCAGGAGGGCTATACGGGCGTCGGCGCGAAGCACAGGCGGGTGAGCGAGGAGATGGCCGGACGCGGACTCGTCGTCGACCGTCCCCGCCCCTCTCCCGGACGCGCACGTGCCCTCGCCCGCGAGCAGGCCGAGTCGCACGGCACGGAGGACGGGGGTCTGCCCTCGGGCGCGGACCTGAGTCCCGAGGATCTGGCCGCTCAGGGAACCGCGGGATGACGGCGCCGGAGGATCCCCGAGTCGGCCTGCTGCTCTCGATCGCCGACGACGAGCTGGTCATGGGCCATCGCCATTCCGAGTGGACGGGGTGGGCGCCGCACATCGAGGAGGACCTCGCTTTCTCATCGATCGCCCAGGACGAGATCGCCCACGCCCGGTTGCTCTACGAGCTGGCGGAGCCGCTAACCGGCCGAACGCCCGACGAGATGGCCCTCGGCCGGGGCCCAGGCGAGTACCGCAGCTCGTGGCTCTGCGAGCGGCCGAACGGGGACTGGGGCTACTCCATCGCCCGCCAGTTCCTCTACGACACCGCCGACGCGGTGCGGCTGGAGGCCCTGACGGCCTCATCGTGGACGGAGCTCGGGGACCTCGTGAAGGTCATGCAGATGGAGGAGCGGTATCACCTGGATCACGGCCGCGCCTGGTTCGAGCGCTTGAGCGCCGGGCCGGTCACGGGCCGCCAGCGCCTCGCCGACGGTCTGAGCGCGAGCATCGGAGAAGCCGTCGCTCTCTTCGAGCCGCTCCCCGATGAGGAAGGTCTCGTGGCGGATCGCATACTGCCGCGCCCCACCGCCGACCTTCTGAGCGAATGGCTGGGAGCGATCGGCGAGGAACTGGAGGCGGCGTCGCTGGACTTCGTCCTCGAACGCCACGCGTCCTCGAGCGGGGAGATGGTACCCACCTCGTCGGGCGAGATGGAAGGGGAGGAGGAGGCGTTCTCCGCGCCCGGGGTAGCGCGGCGAGATGGCCGGTGGGTCCACGAGGGTGGGTTCTCCGGGGCCGGTGGGCGGTTCGGCCGTCACTCGGAGGATTTCCTGCCACTGTGGGAGGAGATGACCGGGCTGTTCCGCGCGCATCCGGGCGCGCGATGGTGAGGATCGGCGGAAGAGACGACGAGATGGTGACTAGGCTCGAAGGATCCGAAGAAGAGCTGGAGCTGGCCGCCTGGGAGGCCCTTGCCGGCGTGCACGACCCCGAAATCCCGCCGCTTTCGATCACGGATCTGGGAATAGTGGAGCGAGTTCGGTTGAGCGACGGCGCTGTCGACGTCGACCTGCTTCCGACGTTCGCCGGGTGCCCGGCGCTCGACGTCATCCGGGAGGACGTCACCGCGGCGATCGAGGCTGTCCTGCCCGGACGAACCGCCCGGGTCCGCTTCGTGTACGCGCCTCCCTGGACGAGCGATCGCATAACGCCGGAAGGACGCGAGGCGCTCACGCGGTACGGACTGACCCCGCCGGCGCGGGGACCGTCCACCCCAGTGATTCCCCTCGCTTCGTTGAGGCGCGTCGAAGGCGCGGCGGCATGTCCGTTCTGCGGCGGTCTCGATACCGTGCTGGAGAGCGCGTTCGGCCCCACCCTGTGTCGTTCCACGCACTACTGCCGGGCCTGCCGGAACCCCTTCGAGGCGTTCAAGCCGAAGGCCGCCCGCTAGGCGGGCATCGGCTCGACCCATTTCGCCCGCCACTCCGGCGGGTCCTGCCAGCCCTCGTCGATCCAGTACTCCACGCCGCGGGCGATCCGTCCGCTCTCCATCTGGTAGAAGCAGGCGGCGTGGGACACCTCCGAGCCGAGCGTCACCGTAAGCTCCGCCACGACGAGGTCGCCGAAGGGCAGCACGCGCCGGATGTCGATCGACCAGCCCTCCGGGTAGTTCCGGTTGAGTCCCAGATAGTTCTCCCGGCCGCGGATGCGCTCGCGTGTGTGCGGCCAGTCGACGACGACGTCCTCCGCCAGGAACTCCCCGGCCTCTTCCCAGCGGCGCGCCTCGAAGAGCTCGAAGAGCCGGCGGACCGCCTCGTCGTTCTGCCCGTCGCCCACGAACGCAAGAGTATGCCCCCGGGGGTGACACGACCGTTACCCCGCATGGCCTCCGCGGTTACCCTGCGCTGGGAGGCTGTGACCACCCGAAGGAGCCACCATGAAGCGTTCGCTGGTACTCGCGATAGCGTTGGGACTGATGGCCACCGGGTGTGGCTCCGACGTTTCCCCCACACCTCTGCGTGATTCCGCCTCGGGCATGAGTCCGGCCAGCTCCGCCGCCCCGGAGCCGTCGCCCTCGAGTCCGGATCGGGCGCCGGAGGCACCGACGCCGCCGTCCGCCGCGGCGGCCGAATATTTCTCGAGCGTCGCCCAGATCGATGGCGCGACCCGCGACCGCATACAGCACTCGTGGAGGCCGGGCTGCCCCGTGCCGCTCGAGGACCTGCGCCTGCTCACGGTCGCCCACTGGGGTTTCGACGGGCGCGAGCACCGCGGCGAGCTCGTCGTTCACGCTGATGCGGCCGATGGGCTGGGCGGCGTCTTCCGCTCGCTGTTCGATGCCCGGTATCCCATCGAGCGGATGGAGCTCGTCGACGTCTACGGCGCGGACGACGACGCCTCCATGGCCGCCAACAACAGCTCGGGGTTCAACTGCCGGCCCGTGACGGGGAATCCCGGGGTCTGGTCGGAGCACTCGTTCGGCCGGGCGATCGACCTCAACCCGGTTCAGAACCCGTACGTCACCTCGGCCGGAGCAGTCCTGCCGCCCTCGGGGGAAGCGTACGTGGACCGCTCGAGGTCCTCCCCAGGGATGATCCACGCGGACGACGCCGTCGTCAGGGCGTTCGCGGCGATCGGCTGGGCCTGGGGCGGGGACTGGACGTCGCCGAAGGACTACCAGCACTTCTCGGCCACCGGGCGATAGCCGCTCCCTCCGCCGGGAATCCTGCTTTGATATCGGCTCCGGTTCGAACGTTGCGCGCCGGTCGGGGGCCGCCCGTGTCGAAGACGATGATCTCGCTGCAGCACGTGTCGAAGCGCTTCGGCTCCGACGGGGCGCCCGCCGTGGCCGACCTCTCCATGGAGATCGAGGAGGGAGAGACCGTCGTCCTGGTCGGCCCGTCCGGCTGCGGCAAGACCACGACGATGAAGATGATCAACCGGCTAATCGAGCCGACGTCCGGATCGATAGTCGTGAACGGGACGGACGTCCTGCGGCAGGACCCCGTGCAGCTCCGTCGGGGGATCGGATACGTCATCCAGAGCATCGGCCTTCTTCCACACCGCACCATCGCGGAGAACATGGCGACCGTTCCGAGGCTGGTGGGATGGGACGACGCCCGGATCCACAAGCGGGTGGAGGAGCTGACCGCGATCCTGGAGCTCGACCAGGAGTTGCTGCACCGGTACCCGGGCGAGCTCTCCGGTGGTCAGCGCCAACGCGTCGGCGTGGCTCGGGCGCTCGCGGTCGACCCTCCGGTGATGCTGATGGACGAGCCGTTCGGCGCGGTTGACCCCATCGTCCGTGGCCGCCTCCAGGAGCAGTTCCTGGACATCCAGGAACGCCTGAAGAAGACGGTCGTGTTCGTAACGCACGACATCGACGAGGCCATCAAGATCGCCGACCGTATCGCGATCCTCAACAAGGGGGGCGTGATCGAGCAATACGCCCCGCCCGAGGAGATCCTGCGCGACCCGGCGAACGACTTCGTCGAGCGTTTCGTCGGGAGCGAGCGGGGATTGAAACGCCTGGCGCTCATCAAGGTCTCGGAGATCGAGGTAGAGGAAGGGCCGGTCGTGGGCCCATCTGCGAGCGTTGAGGAGGCGATCCGCACGATCGAGAAGCACGATCTGGGGTGGGCGAGCGTTGTCGAGGACGGTGAGCTGCTTGGTTGGGTCGACGGCGCGGTCCTGGAGGGGCGCCGAGAGGTGGGCGAGGCGACCCCCAGGCGGTTCAGCGCCTACGTGACCGCGGACAGCTCCCTTCGCCAGGCGCTGGACTCGATCGTGACCTCGCGGACCCAGGTCGCCGTGGTGGTCTCGGAGGGGCAGCGCTACCTGGGGATCCTCACGCTCGAGCGGATCTCCCGGGAGATAGTGTCGTGAACCAGCCGGTGATCGGGGCCATCCTCGACTGGGACTGGGTGGGGCGGCAGCTCGACACCATCGGCGTTCAGCTCGTCGAGCACGTGCAGCTCACCGCGATCGCCGTCGGCGTGGGGTTCGTGATCTCCTTCCCGCTCGCCGTCTTCGCCTACCGGCACAAGCGGTTCTACGCGCCGATCACCTGGGTGACCGGGGTCCTGTACACGATCCCGAGCCTCGCCCTGTTCATCCTGCTCATCCCCTACACGGGCCTCTCCACCGCGACCGCCGAGATCGGCCTGGTCAGCTACACGCTGCTCATCCTCATCCGAAACATCGTGGCCGGCCTGCGGGCGGTTCCCGCGGACGTCAAGGAGGCCGCGGAAGGCATGGGATACACGCGACGTCAGATCCTCTGGTCGGTGGAGCTTCCGCTCGCGCTTCCGGTCATCATGGCCGGCGTCCGGATCGCGACAGTCACGACGATCGGGCTCGTGACCGTCACCGCGCTCATCGGCAAGGGCGGCCTCGGGTTCTTCATCCTGCGCGGACTTCGCGACTTCTTCCCGACGGCTTCCATCGTGGGCGCGGTGCTGTCGGTGGCGCTCGCGGTCGTCGCCGACGGCCTGCTGCTCCTCGTTCAGCGCTTCCTGACGCCATGGGCACGAGCGGTCAAGGTGCGGGCCTTCGCCTGATGGACTTCGCGCTCGACACGTTCCGGTGGCTGACCGACCCGACGAACCACTCGGGGCCGAACGGGATACCCGTGCGGCTATGGGAGCACGTGCAAGTCTCGTTCCTGGCGCTGTTCCTGGCCACGCTCCTCGCCCTTCCGATCGGGCTTCTGATCGGACACACGGGCCGGGGCGAGTTCTTCGCCGTCTCGGTCGCGAACATCGGACGGGCCCTGCCCTCGTTCGGGATCCTCGGGATCGTCTTCCCGCTCACCCTGGGGGTCCTCCCCGGTTTCGGCTATTACCCCACGTTGATCGCGTTGTTCCTCCTGGCCATCCCGCCCATCCTCACGAACGCGTACGTCGGCGTGCAGAACGTCGACCGGGAGACGGTCGAGGCCGCGAGGGGAATGGGGATGAGCGGCCGTCAGGTCCTCGCGAAGCTGGAGGTGCCTCTCGCGGCGCCGCTCATCGTGGCCGGCCTTCGAACCTCGGCGGTTGCCGTCGTTGCCACGGCGACGCTGGGTGCAGTCGCTGCCGGCCCCGGCCTGGGCCGGTTCATCATCGATGGGTTCGTGACGCGGAACCTCGCGAAGGCGGCCGGGGGGGCGGTCCTGGTGGCGGTGCTCGCGATCCTCACGGAGCTGGCGTTCGGCCTCCTGGAGCGCTCCCTCACACCGAGGACGAGTTCCCAGGGGCGCCGGCGGACGCCCCGAGCCGGGGGCATCGCCACCCCCGAAACTGCCTAGCCTGTTACCTTCTTTCGGTCCGTTTTGCCCAGGGGTTTGGACGCCCCTATGAACGAATGGAGGGGAACCCATGCGGAAGCACCGCAGGTTCGTCCTTGGGGCGACCCTGGTCGCGCTTGCCCTCGTGGCCGGTGCGTGCGGGTCGGGTGAGGACGGCGACGGCGATGGGAACGCCGGCGACGGCGGCGACAAGGGGACCGTGACCGTCGGGGTCTCGGGCGCCTTCGCCGAGAACCAGATCGTGGCCGAGATGTATGCGCAGGTCCTCGAGAACGACGGGTTCACCGTGGAGCGCCAGCTCGACCTGGCCAGCCGGGAGATCTCCCAGCCCGCCATGGAGAACGGTGAGATCGACATCGCCCCCGAGTACCTCGGGTCGCTTCTCCTGTTCCTCGACCCCGAGGCCACTGGGAGCGCGAACCCGAACGACAACCGCGGCCAACTTCGGCCGCTGCTCGAGGAGAAGGGCATCTCGCTCCTCGAGTCCTCGAGCGTGAACAACACGAACGTCTTCGTGGTGACGCAGGAGACCTCGGACGAGTTCGGTCTGACCGCCGTGAGCGGACTGGCGGAGGCGCCCGACCTCGTTCTCGGCGGCCCGCCCGAGTGCCCCGAGCGCCCGTTCTGCATCCCCGGACTCATCGAGACCTACGGCGTCGACTTCACCGACCGGTTCCAGCCGCTCGAGTTTCCCGCCCGTGTGGCGGCGCTCGAGGCCGGTGAGATCGACGTCGCGCTGCTGTTCGCGACCGACGCCGTTATCGGCGAAAACGGCTGGGTCGCACTCGACGACGACGGCGGCCTGCAGCAGAACGAGGCCATCACGCCCGTCGTGCGAACCGAGGTCCTCGACGCCAACCCCGAGGTC
>JACDCJ010000094.1 GCA_013817655.1 Actinosomnolentus pattersoniae (SeqCode) | reverse complement strand
GCCCTGGCATTCTGCGGGGATACGGATCGGGCCCTGATCGATCCCGGGCTCGCGTGGCTTCCCACCGAGGATGGGAACTGGGGTCGGGTCGGAGGCTGCTACCAGAGGGCGCTTCGGGCTGCGCTCGACTACGCGGAGTGGAATCGCCGCCTCATGCTGGAGGAGGTGGGGCGGATCCTCGAGCGACGGTTTCCGGACGGCGTGCGATGGGACGGGTTGGTGGACATCCACCACAACGATGCCACGCTGGAGGAGCACTTCGGCCGCCGCGTGTGGGTTCACCGGAAGGGAGCCGTGAAGGCGGCCCGGGGAACGCAGACGATCACCCCGGGCTCCATGGGGACCGGCTCGTACCTCGGGCGGGGCCTCGGGAACCCGGCGTCGTTCTCCTCGTGCAGTCACGGAGCCGGCCGGCGCATGAGTCGCGGCCGAGCCCGGCAGGAGCTCTCCCTCCAGCGGGAGCTCGAGCGGGTGCGCGCCGCGGGCGGAAAGGTCTTCGCCAGAAGCCGGGAGGCGGTCCTCGACGAGATGCCCGCCGCATACAAGGACCTCGACGAGGTCATGGCGGCCCAGGCGGACCTCGTAGAGCCGGTCCGGCGCTTCACCCCACTCGGGACGTACAAGGACGCCGAGCGAGCCCGCCGCGGCCGCCGATCGAAGGGATGGCGGCCCGAAGAGGAACGTTGATGGCGTCCATCGCCCGTTTCCGTCGACCGGTTATCGTGGATCGGTGGCCGTCACCGCCATGTTGAGCTCCCGGAAGGCACCCATGAATCGCTGGTTAGCGGTGGGACTCTTGACTCTCAGCATCTTGGCCATCGGGGCCTGTGGCACCGAGGCGCAGGATGATCCTTTCCGATCAGGAGAGAACCCAAATTCGGGAGTTTCCGAGGACGACATTGATTGGCACAATCCGATTGGAGGCGTCGAAGTCGGAACTCTGCATCAGGCCCAGGCAGACCTTCCGTTCGATATCTATGAACCGAAGGGGCTCGGGGCACCGACGGAGATCTTGATATCGCCGGTGGACGAAAGCACGCCTGAGAGCAGGGTGCTCGCGCTCGTCTACGAAACGAAGGAGTATGGCCTCGTGGTGGTCGAGGAACACGTTCCCGATGTTCCCGTCGAGCAGTATCAGGAAGGGCTACAGCGACTCGTTGAGCAGAGCAAGCTTCCAAACGCTCAAGGCTCCGCCTCGCTCGTGAAGATCCGGGTCGGCATCGAGGCTCTTATGACGGTTTCGGAGGATGAGAGCAGCGCCCAGATTTGGTGGCTGCAGGACGGCACGTTCGAGATGATCATCCGAGGGCCTAACCTCGACGCCCCCTCCTGCATCGCGGTTGCCAACCTCATCTAAGACGGCTCGGAGGCCGGCGGCGCGGCATCCGGCACCCTGTCCGCGGGACGGTCCCGGCGCCGCCACTCGATGAGCCCGAGCACGAGCGACGCCACGAGTGCAAGCGCCACGCTCGCCCAACCGTCCGATGGCCCGAAGGGCGCTCGATGGACCGCGATCACCACGATTGCGGACAGGAGGCCGAGCGCGAGAGAGAGCCCCGGCACCAGGGCGAGCATCGACGGGAGTTCGCGCACGCCGAACCATCGGGAGGCCAACAGGCCGGGCACGACGAGCAGCAGCAGCAGGCCCGCCACGACTCGCACGAGGTGCCCGGTGTCGGAGGGGGGGTTCGCCAGGGCCTGCGCAGTTTGCTCCCTCGCCTCGACCGCGGCCGCCACGGCCGGGGGTGAGGGCGTCGCCCAATCGGGCCCGCGAAGCAGCTTCACCTCCGGCGTGATCACGGCGCCCGGGTTGTTGTTGTTCTCGGGCACGTAGCGTGCGTTGAAGCCCTTGATCAGGAAGGTCATCGGCGGCTCCGAGAACCGCGAGATGCCGTCCTGCAGGTACGCCAGGAACTCCCTGGAGAGCCGGTCGAAGACGGGGAAACCGGTCTTCGTGGGGCGGCCGGCCTTCAGGTCCTCGATGGTGCCCACGTGCACGAAGGTGCGTTCGGCCTGATCGCCGGCGAGGCCCGCCAGCATGATGTTCGAGTTGAGCTTGGCGATCGCCCACGCTCGAAACTGGTCGGCCTTCGGATGGATGACGAACACGATCGGCTTGTCCGGCTCGACGGCGGCATAGGCGCTGACGCTCGCCAGCGTGATCCGGCTGGAGCGGCTGGTCCACTGCGACTCGCGATCCCATCGGCCCAACGCTGGCCGAACGTAGATCGACACCACACCTAACACCAGGACGGCCGCGGCAACGGTTTGCAGGATCCCCCAGCGGTCACCGACCTTTTCGGCCACCCACCGGACGCCGCGGGTGATGACCCACAGCCCCGTGCCCCCGAGGAGGAGAAGGGCCAGGCTCGTGTTGAAGAAGCGGTAGTAGGGATAGGTCAGGTCGAGCACCCAGCCGAACACGCCCAACATGGGGAACAGCCAGAGGAACGAGATTCGGCCATGCCAGTCTCCGCCGCGCCGGCGGAGGATACGCCACGCGAAGTAGCCGAGTGCCAGGATCGCCAGGGGGACTGTGTAGTCGGGCTTGAAGCTCTGCCACCAGCCGTTCACGCGGCCGATGAAGAACTCCCGCGGATAGGGCTGGATCAGGACCGCGTCGGAGAACGAGGCCGAGACGCCCCAGATCCCCAGCTGCCAGGCCGCCAGCCCGGCGACGACGCCGGCCGCGGCCGACAGCACCGTGGGAGCGTAGGTCGAGAGCGTCTTGCGGATGGAGAACCGGTTCGCGAGCCACCCGAGGCCCGCCGCGGCGGCCAGCACCACCGAGAAGAAGATCGTCGTGCTCGGGTGGCTCAGCGAGGCGAGGAGCATCAGCATTGCCACAGCCGAGCGCGAGCCCCACGAGGTGCGGGCAGGCTCCAGGAAGGGCAGGGCCATCGCCAGGAAATAGAGCACCAAGACCTGGTCCATGTAGCCGACGAACGGGGTCGCCAGCAGGACTCCGAACGCGAAGATCATGGTCAGCAGGAACGCCAACGGGTCCCTCCGGTGCTGGTAGGCGAAAGCCCCCAGCGCGAGGGCGGTGAGTATCGGCATCCCCACCATGAATAGGATGGTGAACCGGTAGGGGTCGACGCCCGCGACGCGGTTCAGCAGAGCTCCGACAACCGGCGTGGTGATCCGGTACCCGCCGGCCAGCATGTTGAGTGGGCCCTCCTTCTCGAGCAGCAGAGAGGGCTCGTCGGATAGGAGGACCTGGGTCCGCCACGTGTACCAGGCCGGGTCACGGGTCGGGGCGAGGCGGGTTGGGTCGCCGACGAACTGCCGGCTGAGGACGAGGGCGAGCGTCCCCACCACCGCCAGGATCACGACCCCGAACAGCACCCTGCCCCAGGGGCCGCCCGCGCGTCCCTTCGCCGTAGCGGGAGGAAGAGGCTGCGTTCGTTGTTCGGTTTGTGATACCGCCACGTCCGTCCCTTCGAGTCGACGCCGGCAGCGGGCAGACGCGATCACCTCGAAGAGGGAGGCCTGCGGCTTCAGAAGTATACCGAGCGGCCACCGCTCGGAGGGGCTATCACCGAGGACACTTGTATACTCCGGCCGCAAGCCCGACCGTCCGGATCGGCATCGTCCGCAACGAGGTATCTCGCTTCCCAACCATCGCCATGAGGTTCACCGACACCGCACTCAGCGTCCTCGTCCTGATCAGCCTGGGGCTGTCGGTTCTCGCTGTGTTGCTGCTCCTGCTTCGCATGCTCAGGGACCGGCGGGTGCGCGACCCGGCGGACCTGCCCCCCGGGGAACGTCTGGAGGCGCTCGTCACCGCACACGCAAGGTCCATCCGCCGGCTGGAGGCCGCGGTGCGTCAGCTGGCCATGGGGGAGCGGCGGCTCGGCGAGTTCCTCGAGGGCGCGGTGCAGCACGTCGGCGTGGTGCGGTTCGACGCCTTCGAGGACATGGGGGGCCGTCTGTCGTTCTCCGCGGCGCTCCTCGACGGCCGGGGCGACGGTGTGGTCATAACATCGATCAACGGGCGGCAGGACACACGGTGTTATGCCAAGCGGGTGGAGAACGGCACCAGCATCCACAACCTCTCCGATGAGGAAGAACAGGCCATCCGGGAGGCCATGGGCGGCCCCAGCCGGATCGTCGAAGCGAGCTGACCATGCTGGACCTGAAGGCCATCCGGGAAGATCCAGAGCCCTACCGGAGGGAACTCGCCCGGCGCGGCGCCTCGGAGGCCCTGGACGAGGTCCTGGCCCTGGACGAACGGCGCCGAGAGATCACCGCGCGCGTCGAGGCTCTTCGAGCCGCGCAGAACAGGGGATCGAAGGAGATCGCCGCCGCGAGCTCGCAGGACGAGCGGCAGGCCGTCATCGACCGGCTGCGCTCGGTCTCCGCCGAGCTCGAAGACCTCGAGCCGGGACTGACGGGGATCGAGGAGCGGCTGAACGAGGCGGCGAGCCGACTCCCCAATGTGCCGCACGCGACCGTTCCCGACGGTAGGGGCGAAGAGGACAACGAGGTGCTGCACGTCGGTCCGGCGTCTCCTCGGGTGTTCGACTTCGAGCCCCGGGACCACGTTGCCATCGGTCAGGCCCTGGGCATGCTGGAGCTGGAGCGGGGGGTGCGTGCCTCGGGCGCGCGCTTCGCCTACCTCACCGGCGATGCCGTCCTCATCCAGTTCGCCCTCATGCAGTACGCCCTGGAGTTCGCCATACCACGAGGATTCGTCCCCGTGGTGCCACCGGTCCTGGTGCGCCGCGAGGCCATGTATGGAACCGGTTTCCTCCCCTCCGGCGAGGAGCAGATCTACGTTACGAGGGATGACGACCTGTATCTGGTGGGAACTTCCGAGGTGCCTCTTGCCGCGCTGCATGCGGGGGAGATCCTCGAGCCGGAGCAGCTCCCCCGGCGGTACCTGGGCTACTCCACGTGCTTCCGGCGCGAAGCCGGAACGTACGGGAAGGACACCAGAGGCATCTTCCGGCTCCACCAGTTCGACAAGCTCGAGATGTTCAGCTTCGTCCTGCCGGATGAGTCGTGGGAGGAGCACGAACGGATCCTGGCCCTGGAGGAGGAGTGGGTGCAGTCCCTCGGGATCCCGTACAGGGTGGTGAACTGCTGCACCGGCGAGCTGAGTGCGTCGAACGCGAAGCGCTACGACATCGAGGCATGGTTCCCCGGTCAGGAACGCTACCGCGAGATCACCTCGGCCTCGAACACGACGGACTTCCAGGCCCGCCGCCTCGAGTGCCGGGTGCGTCTCCCGGAGGGGAACCGCCCCGTCCACACGCTGAACGGCACGCTGTGCGCCATCGGGCGAACGCTGATCGCCCTGCTCGAGAACGGGCAGCGGGCGGACGGTTCGGTCGAGCTGCCCGAGGTCCTGCAGCGGTACCTGCCCGCCCCGGGCTAGGATGGGGCGACACACCCGGATCGAGAAGAGGCGGTCGCCCCCGACGTAGAATGGCGGCGGGATGGGGACTCAGCTGACGGACCGCCCCGAGGGGCAGCCACCCACCGATCGCGTCTGGAGCATCGAGACCAACGGGATCAATCCGATCCCCGACAGCGAGCGCCACGGAAAGCCGCTCGAGCTCTTCTGGATCTGGTGCGCCGCGAACATCGGCATCCTGGGCGTCACCTACGGGGCGTTCCTGGTGACCTTCTTCGGGCTGAGCTTCTTCCAATCGATCGTGGCCGCGCTGCTCGGTACGATCCTCTCGTTCTCCCTGGTGGGCTTCATCAGCCTGGCGGGAAAGCTCGGCGGCGCGCCCACGCTGGTGCTGTCGCGCGCCTCGTTCGGCGTGATCGGCAACGTGATCCCGACTCTCATCAGCTACATCTCCCTGGTTGGCTGGGAGATCATTCTGGTCGCCCTGTCCACCCTCGGCGCCCAGGCCATCCTCGAGCGGTTGGGGGTCGGAGGGGGCGACGCGACGCTCGGCATTGCCTTCGGCGTCATCGCGCTCGCGACTATCGCCATCGGGCTGCTCGGACACGCGACCATCGTCAAGATCCAGACCTGGTTCACGTGGGCCTTCGCGGCCATGACGCTCGGGTTCATCGCCCTGGAGATCGACCGGGTCGACTGGGACAAGGTCACCTCGCTGCCTTCCGGTGACTTCCTGGGAGGGTTCATCGGTGGCATGTCGATAATCATGGCCGGGCTGGGGATCGGATGGGTCAATGCGGCAGCCGATTACAGCCGGTACCTTCCCCGCGAGACGAGCTCGCGCGCGGTCGTTGGGTGGACCGTGTTCGGTGCCAGCGTGGCTCCGATCGTCCTGATCCTGTTCGGCGTCCTGCTGGCGGCGAACGACTCGTCGCTCGCGAACGTGCTGCATCCGGGGGAGCTCGCCAGGCCGCTGCCCACGTGGTTCCTGGTGCCGTACCTGGCGACGGCCGCGGGAGGCCTGATCGCCGGTGCGGTCCTCGACATCTATTCGTCCGGCCTGAATCTGCTCACCCTTGGAGTCAAGCTCCCCCGATACCAGTCGGTCGCGATCGACGGAGTGCTCATGCTGATCGGGAACATCTACCTGCTCTTCATCGCCGAGGAGAGCTTCCTCTTCTCCTTCATCGGCTTCCTCGTGACTCTGGGCGTGCTCCTGGCTTCCTGGGCGGCCATCTTCCTGGTTGACATGTTCATGTACCGGCGGCGCACGGGATACGCGGAGGCCGACCTCTACACGGCGCGAGGCCGATACGGCAGTGGGAACGTGGCCGGCATCGCCTCGTTCCTGGTGGCCTCGTTCGTCGGGCTCGGACTCGTCAACTCCGGCTCGCCAATCTTCACTTGGGTCGGTTACCTGCTGCGGTGGTTCAACCTCGACGAGGGCGCCCTCGCCACCAGCAGCATCGGCATCCTGATCGCCTTCGGCCTCGCCGGCATCCTGTACGCACTGCTCTCCAGGCTCCTCTCGATCGAGACCGGGGTCCGGGCCGCCGAACCGGCGCGCGCGCCGCTCCGGTGAGCCGGGTCGCCGGCGGCCCGAACCGAGGAGCGCTGTTGGTCGTAATCGACATGCAGGGGGTCTTCGGCGAGCCGGGCAGCCCCTGGTTCACGCCCGGGTACCCCAGGATCGTCAGGTCGGTTGACGAACTCGTCACGTCCTTCGGCGACCGGGTGGTCTTCACGCGGTTCGTGCTACCCGAACGGCCCGAGGGAAGCTGGATCCCGTATTACCGCCGCTGGCATGCGGTCACCACCGAGGACGCGAGATCGCTGTTCGACCTCACCGAGCCGTGGGCCAGGATGCGTCTCCAGACCCTGGACAAACACACCTTCTCGAAGTGGGGCCCTGAGCTGAAGGCGGAGGCGGGACCTGGGCGAACGCTCGTCCTCTGCGGCGTCTCCACCGACTGCTGTGTGATCTCGACCGCGGTCGCGGCCGCCGACGCGGGAATGTTCGTTCGGATCGTGAGCGACGCCTGCGCGGGCGTCGACGAGGCCGCGCACGAGGCGGCCCTGCGGGTTGCCTCGGGCTACGCGCCTCAGATCGAGGTCACGACCGTGGCCGAGGAGCTGGCCCGCGGCGTTCCGGCCGCGTGAGCTGGGGCACGTGGGACGCCGAGTACCCGGGGGCCTACCT
>JACDCJ010000093.1 GCA_013817655.1 Actinosomnolentus pattersoniae (SeqCode) | reverse complement strand
CCGTGGTGGCGATACCCGATCAGTCGACTGGTGAGGCGGTCCAGGCCTGGGTGGTGCCGGGGGAGGGAGCCGCCCTGGGCCCGGAGGAGATCCTCGAGTTCCTGCGTCCCCGCCTGGCGCGATTCAAGCTTCCCAAGGACGTTCGCGTCGTCGAGGAGCTGCCCCACCACGCGACCGGCAAGGTCCTTCGGCGGATGCTGCGCGACCAGGCCCCGGACTGACAGGGGTGGAGTCGGCCAGCCCGGGCATGTCCCTCTTCCCCCTGGCGGCCGCGTTGACCGCCGGCGCGTTCGGGGCCGTCCTGGGAGCGCGCTTCGCGGCCGGCCGCCGCCCTCACGAGGGCCTCTGGGCGATCGCCATGCTCATGTACTCCGCCGCCTCCTTCGCCATGTTCCTCGGCGTGGCGCGTGGCTGGACCGTTCCCGCCTTCCGCACGTACTGGCTGCTCGGGGCCATCTTGAACGTGCCCTACCTTGCGCTGGGTGAGCTGTTCCTCCTGACGCGCAACCGGCGGCGGGCCGCCGCGGGGCTGATCCTGGTGCTGGTAGCGACCGGGTACGCCGGCTGGATCGTTTGGGATGCGCCACTCGTCGCCGCTTCCCTCCGCTCCCACTCCCTCCCGCTCGGGAGGGAGGTCTTCGGTGACGGCACCCTGCCGTACCGGCTCTCCCAGCTTTACGCGTTTCCCGCGTATTTCTTCCTCCTGGGCGGCTCCGTGCTGTCGGCCTGGCGGATGCGGGCGCGTCCCGATCTCCGCGAGCGTGCCGGCGGCGTGGCCCTGATCGCCCTGGGCGCAACCGTGGTCGCGATCGGGTCGGGGATCGGTGCGGGATTCAGGCTCGTCCCGGTGTTCTCGGTGAGCCTCGCGCTCGGAGTGGGGATCATGTTCGGGGGCTTCCTCGTCGCCACCCGGCGTGTATCGGCCCGCCTTCAAACTGGCGAGAGGCACCGAACCTCGCGAGGATGGTAAAGTCCCCTTCTCGGGCATTTCTCCGGTTGGACCAATCCCTCAGGGCACCGGCCGCGAACAAAGCTCGGAAGCCACCACGACGAAGGAGGTGAAGGCGGACGTCCCGCGGATGTCCCGCGGCGTCAGTGTGGCAGCGTCACTATCGGCGAAACGACAGGAAGGAACACCTGTGGCATTCGGAAAGCGATATCGCAAGACTGCCGTGTCCATCGTGGCCGCGGCAAGCCTCGGGGCGGGTCTGCTTGCAACACTCGGACCGGCTCCCGGTGTGGCGTCGAGCCACCGCGAGGCCCCGCTGACGTCGGCGGACCCGCAGATCGACAACACGGACGTCTACGCGTTCGTGAGCCCCAACGACTCGGAGCAGGGAACGGTCACGCTCATCAGCAACTGGATCCCCTTCGAGGAGCCGGCTGGAGGCCCGAACTTCTACTCCTTCCAGCCCGGTGTGCAGTACGACATCCGCATCGACAACGACGGGAACGCCAAGGCGGACCTGCTTTACCGGTGGGTCTTCACGAACCACTACCGGAACCCGAACACGTTCCTGTACAACACGGGCCAGGTCACGACGCTCAACGACCCTGACCTGAACTTCTACCAGACGTACGACCTCAGGGAGATCGTGTTCTGCGATCCCACCGGCACGGCGCCCTGCGTCCTGGAGGACAACCTCCTGTTGAACGACGCGGTCGTTGTTCCCTCGTACGTTGGCAAGGCATCCATGCCCAACTACGGGTCGTTGTTCAACAAGGGCATCAAGTCGATCGAGGGGGGCACCGGAAAGACGTTCGCCGGTCAGACCGACGACTCGTTCTTCCTCGACCTCCGCGTGTTCGACCTGCTCTACGGGGCCGACTTCAGCGAGGTCGGAGACGACACGCTCGCCGGCTTCAACGTCCACACGACGGCCATCCAGGTCCCGAGGACCGACCTCGCCAAGAACGGAAACCCCACCGCAAACCCGGTCATCGGGGTCTGGAGCACCGCCTACCGTAAGAGCACTCGGGTCCAGACCACCACGGGCGAGGTCAACGTCAGTGGTCCCTACGTCGGCGTGTCGCGTCTCGGCATGCCGCTCGTGAACGAGGTCGTCGTGCCGGTCGGCCTGAAGGACTACTTCAACGCCTCCGTGCCTAAGGACGACGAGCAGTTCCTGGGCGCGGTCAACGATCCGGAGCTTCCGCACCTGATCGAGGCGATCTACGGCATCCCGGTACCGGACTCCGATCCGGACACCCCCGGAATCCAGCGGGAGGACCTCATCTCGGTCTTCCTGACGGGCATCGAGGGCCTCAACATGCCGAAGAACGTCGAGGCGTCCGAGATGCTGCGCCTGAACATGATGATCCCGACCTGTGAGCCCGGCTCTTGTGCCGACTACTCACCGCTCGGAGTCATCGGCGGCGACATCGCCGGCTTCCCGAACGGGCGCCGGCTGGCCGATGACGTCATCGACATCTCGCTGCAGGTCGTCGAGGGCGAGCTCATCGGCAACCCCAACGATCTGGGTGACGGAGTGAACCAGAACGACAAGCCGTTCCTCAGCTCGTTCCCGTACCTCGCGATGCCGTTCTCCGGCTCCGACCCGGCTCCTCACCCGGGCCAGGTATAGACCGGAAGCACGGAGAGAAGAAGGAACGGGAGAACGATGGCGATGGAAGGGGCCCGGACCGCGTCCGGGCCCCTTCGAGCCTCTTCCGGCCGGAGGGTCGCCCGCCCCGGCCGGAAAGTGGCGCTGGTGGGGGTTTTGTCCATCGGGCTGTTCGCGCTCGGTGGGCTCGGACTCTTCAAGGCCGTGCGCAGCGAACCCCGGGCTCCTCCGCCCTCGTGCGGGCCGCGGCGCCGGCACTCACCCGGCCCATCGTGGACGGCGGTTCGCTCGCGCAGCTCATCGCGGACCTCCAGGCACGGCTCCAGGCCGTGCCCGATGACTGGGAGTCCTATGCGTCCCTCGGCCTCGCCTACGTTCAGCAGGCCCGCATCACGGCGGACTCGAGCTACTACCCGCGAGCGGAAGCCGCGCTCGAAAGGTCCCTGTCGCTCCACGCATCCGACAACGTCAGCGCCATGATCGGCTTGGGGACGCTCGCGCTGGCCCGGCACGAGTTCGACGACGCCCTTGCCTGGGGCGAGCGCGCCAGGGACACGAACGCCACGGTTCCCCCCGTGTACGGGGTCCTCGGGGACGCGCTCCTCGAGCTGGGCCGCTACCCCGAGGCCTTCGAGGCCCTCCAGCAGATGGTGGACCTGAGGCCTGACCTCTCCTCGTACGCGCGCGCCTCGTACGCACGAGAGCTACAGGGTGACGTCGGGGGCGCTCTGGCCATCATGCGCCAGGCCTTTCAAACGGCAGCTTCGCGAGTGGACATCGCCTGGACTCTCCATCAGCTCGGTGACCTTTACTTCAACAGCGGCAGACTCGACCTTGCCGAGCAGGAGTATCGGCGGGCGATCGCGGCCGACGAGACGTTCGTGCCCGCGAAGGCCGGCTTGGCCAAGGTGTTGGCGGCTCGCGGCCACATGGATGCCGCCATCGATTCCTACGCCGAGATCGTGCAGACGTACCCCCTGCCCGAGTACGTGATCGCGCTCGCGGACCTCTACACGGTGACGGGTCGAACCTCGGAGGCCGAGGATCAGTTCGCACTACTGGAGGCGGAGGAGACCCTGCTCCGGGCGAACGGGGTCAACGTGGACCTCGAGTTCGCGCTGTTCAGCGCGGATCACCGGATCGACCTCGAGGCGGGGTTGGCGGCGGCCGAGGGAGAATGGGCCCGCCGCAAGAGCGTCCACGTCGCCGACGCGCTGGCCTGGCAGCTGTTCGCGCACGGACGGTTCCGGGAGGCACTCCGGATGTCGGAGGAGGCCCTCCGCCTGGGGACGGAGAGCGCGCTGTTCCTCTTCCACCGCGGCATGATCGAGCGCGCCCTGGGGAACGACGACGCCGCTAGGCGCGACCTTGCGAGGGCCATCGATATCAACCCCCACTTCTCGGTGCTCTGGGCGAAGGATGCGGCGGACACGCTCTCGGGGCTCAGGAGCTAGCCGGGCCATGCGCCGCCTCCTGCCCCCGGTCGCCCTCCTCCTGATCGCTTTCGGCGTCCTTCAGGTCGCCTCGGCACCGCCGGCGATGGCCCATCCTCTCGGGAACTTCACGGTGAACCGCTACAGCGGCATCGAGGTGTCCGGAGGGGCTGTCGCGATCCGGTACGTGCTCGACATGGCCGAGATCCCCGCCTTCCAGGAGCGGTCCGCGATCGATACCGACGGAGACGAGATCCTGAGCGCGGCGGAGCGCGGATTCTGGGCCGATCGCGAGGCCCGTCTGATCCTCTCTGGCCTCGGTCTTTCCGTGGACGACCGCCCGGTCGACCTGTCGCTGGCATGCCGGGAGATGGGGCTCCGTCCGGGACAGGGCGGGCTCTCCACGCTCCGGATGGAAGCGGTCTACACGGGCCGGCTGCCCGCCGGCCGGGTCCGGTATGTGGACGCCAACGACCCGGACCGCCTCGGATGGCGGGAGGTCACAGTCCGGGCGTTCGAGAACGCCTCGGTCTCCGACTCGAGCGTCCCATCGACCAGCACCAGCCGCGAGCTCCTACGGTACCCGGATGACCTGCTGCAGAGTCCCCTCGACGTCCGGGAGGCGACCTTCTCGTTCGCGGAGGGCCGCACTTCGGGCCGGCCGGCCCCGGAGCCGTGCGGCGGGGAAGCGGCGCTGGCGGAAGCCCCGACGGCTGGCGGTTTCGCGGCCCTGGTGACCTGGAAGCTGACCCCGGCCGTCCTGCTCTTCTCGCTCCTGGTCGCGTTCCTCTTCGGGGCGCTCCACGCGCTGGGGCCGGGGCATGGCAAAACGATCATGGCGGCCTATCTCGTCGGCGCCGGGGCTCGCCTGCGCCATGCCGTCTCGGTCGGCATCGCAGTGTCGCTCATGCATACGGCGTCCGTCCTCGGCCTCGGGCTCATCGCCCTGTTCGCCTCCCGCCTGTTCCCGGCCGAGGCCGTGTACCCCTGGCTCGGCCTACTAACGGGCGCGGTGGTGCTCGGGCTGGGATCCTTTCTGCTCGCCGGGCGGCTTCGGGCTCGCCGGGCCGAAGGCGGGGCTCGGAGTGATGGCCCGCAATCCCATCCGCATCCCCACCCCCACCCACAGCCAAGCGATGACGCGGTGGAGACTGGGGATGCGGCGGGGGGCCCGATCTCCCGCCGTGGCCTCACGGCCCTGGCGGTCTCCGGTGGACTCCTTCCCTCGCCCACCGCACTCGTCGTCCTGCTGGGCGCCGTGGCGCTCCACAGGGTCGCGTACGGACTTTCCCTCGTACTCGCCTTCAGCGGCGGACTCGCGGTTGCGCTGATCATCGTTGGGACCCTCGCCGTCCGCGCCCGCTCGTTCCTCTCCCGAAGGGCGAGGAGCGGCCTGGCTCCATGGTTGCCGGTGGCCTCCGCTGGGGTCATCGTCGTGGCGGGGACGTTCCTGATCATCAGGGCGACGTTGCAGCTCGGGTAGGGGCGGGCAGACGTTCCTCTCCCGCCGATAGGATCGAGTCCATGACGTCCCCCGCCGAGGTGGTGATGTACTCGCGCCGCAGATGTGGGCTGTGCGACGAGGCCCGCGCCGTGGTGCTGGCCCTGGCGGGACGCGTTCTGTTCACGTTCGAAGAGGTCTTCATCGACGGCGACGATCGGCTCGAGCGCGACTACGGTCTCCGGGTGCCCGTGATCACCGTCGACGGCGAGGAGGCCTTCGAGATCTCAGTCCACTCCGCGCGGTTACGAGAGGTAGTTCTCGCTGCGCGTTCCTGAGGCGAGCTTGTGCCTTTGTGCACGGGTCCCGGCGCCCGCGTAGAATCGAGGCAGTGAACGAACGGGGCATGCGCCCGTGAAGGAACGCTCCATCCCCGAGGCCACCGTGGGCCGGCTCCCCGTCTACCTGCGAGCCCTGGTGGAGATCGCGGAGCACGGACCGACGACGATCTCCTCCGAGAACCTCGCGGCCGCGGCCGGCGTCAACTCGGCGAAGGTCCGTAAGGACCTCTCATACCTCGGCTCCTACGGCACCCGGGGCGTTGGTTACGACGTGGCCTATCTGATCCATCAGGTACGGCGAGAGCTGGGCCTCACCCAGGACTGGCCGGTCCTGATCGCCGGAGCGGGAAACCTCGGCCACGCCCTGTCGAAGTACAAGGGATTCGGAGCCCGCGGTTTCCGGATCGTCGCGCTCGTCGATGTGCTCCCGGGCGTGCTTGGACAACGCCTGGGCGGCATTTCCGTCGAGCATGTCGACGACCTTCCGGCGATCGTGCGGCGCGAGGACGTCGCCATAGGAGTCATCTGCACCCCCGCCCCGGCGGCGCAGGACGTTGCCGACCGGATGGTGACCGCCGGGATCCGATCGATCCTCAACTTCGCACCGGCGATGATCGTGGTACCCGAGCACGTCTCCGTGCGAAAGGTCGACCTTTCCATCGAGCTGCAGATCCTGGCTTACTACGAGCAGCGAAAGGCGGCCCTTGCGACCGTCCGCGACGGGCGTGCCAGGCGAGACCTGCAGCCGGTCCCCTCGTGAGGGGCGCGGAGTCCCGCTGAGACTTCGGATCGGCACCCGGCGCTCGGCCCTCGCTCTCGCCCAGGCGCAAGAGGTTGCCTCGCGGCTGGCCCTGCTGGGCGTGGAGTCCGAGCTCGTTCCCATGGTGACGTCGGGCGACCGTGGCGTCCCGGCTTCAAACCACCGGACGGGGTTGAAGGGGTTGTTCGTCCTCGAGATCGAGCGTGCGCTCGCGGCGGGCGGCATCGACCTCGCCGTCCACTCCGCGAAGGACCTTCCGTCAGATGATCCGGAGGGCATCCGGGTGGCCGCGGTCCTCGAGCGCGCCGCTCCTTTCGACGTGCTGGTCACCCGAGAGGCAGGGGTCCCGGCCGGAACCGTGATAGGAACGTCGAGCCTCCGCCGGCAGGCGCAGCTTCGCCGCTCCCGTCCGGAGCTCGTCATCCGGGACATCAGGGGCAACGTCGACACGCGTCTCGCGAAGCTCGAGCGGGGGGAGGTCGACGGACTGGTCCTGGCCGCGGCGGGGCTTGCGCGGCTCGGCCTGGCGCCGCCCTTCTCGATCCCGCTTCCCCTGGAGGAGATGGTTCCCGCGCCCGGGCAGGGAGCGCTTGCCGTCCAGGCGCGTTCCACCGGGTATGCGATCGAGGCCGTGCGCCAGCTCGATCACGCCCCCTCGCGCGTCGCCTTCGAGGCCGAACGGCGGCTCGTGGCGCTCGTAGGCGGCGGGTGCGCGCTCCCCCTCGGGGCGTACGCCGAGCGCCGAGGGGACGCGGTCCGCCTCCTGGCGGTGGTCATGAGTCCGGATGGAGGCGACCTGGCGAGGGCGCAGGCGGAGGCTCCCGGGGCGGATGAGGTCGCGCGGGAGGTGGCGGCCCTCCTCCTCGCGAGAGGGGCCGGGCCGATCCTGGCGGCGGCCAGGGAGGGCGCTTGATGCTCTCCGGACGAACGATCATGGTGACGAGGGCGAGGGCCCAGGCGGCGGAGCTCGTTCGGGCGCTCGAACTGCGCGGGGCGACCACGGTCGTCGCTCCCGCCATCCGGATCACCGCCGCG
>JACDCJ010000092.1 GCA_013817655.1 Actinosomnolentus pattersoniae (SeqCode) | reverse complement strand
CGGCGACATCGCCTGCGACCACTACCACCGGTTCGAGGAAGACGTCGCCCTCATGGCCCAACTGGGCATCCGCGCATATCGCTTCTCCGTGGCATGGCCGCGGATCCAGCCCGACGGGCGAGGGACACCCAACCGGAAGGGGCTCGATCACTACCGCCGCCTCGTGGCGGCCCTTCGCGACCACGACATCTCCCCCGTGGTCACGCTCTACCACTGGGACCTCCCTCAGGCGCTGGAGGATCTCGGCGGGTGGACGAGCCGTGACACCGCCGAGCGATTCGCGGACTATTCGGCCATCGTCGGTGCGGCACTGAGAGACGACGTTGCGCTGTGGATCACGCTTTGCGAGCCATGGGTCTGCGCCTGGCTCGGCTACGGAGAGGGCATCCACGCTCCGGGCCGAACGGACGCCCGCGAGGCCCTGGCGGCCTCGCATACCCTTTTGCTTGCCCATGGACTCGCCGTCGACGCCCTCCATCAGGCGACGAAGGGGCCTGTCGGGATCACACTGAACTTCACACCCACCCTGCCCGCGTCCGATAGCCCAGATGACGTGGCGGCGGCCGAGATCGCCGGCCAGCACATGAACCGGATGTTTCTGGACCCCGTTTTCGGGCACGGCTATCCAACCGATCTTCTGGCCAGGTACCGCGAGGTGAGCGACTTCGGGTTCGTCCGCGACGGCGACATGGAGATGATCGCCAGGCCGATGGAGTTCCTCGGCGTCAACTACTACACGAGGCAGACGATCGCCGCGCACTCCCGCGGCGAGCTACGGGCCAGCGCGGTACCGGGCAACCTCCGGGCGTGGTCCTTCGTTCCACCGGGCGTGGAGGCCACCGCCATGGGCTGGGCCATCGACCCGGACGGCCTTACCGACCTGCTGCTCTGGCTGCACCGCGACTATCCCCACATCCCTTTGTACATCACCGAGAACGGGGCCGCCTTCGACGACTACGTCGACCCGGAGGGCGGCGTGGACGACGTCGAACGGATCGACTACCTCCAAGCCCATCTGCTCGCCGCGCAGCGGGCATCGGAGGCCGGCGCGTCGCTCGCCGGTTACTTCCTGTGGTCGTTCCTCGACAACTTCGAGTGGGCGCAAGGGTACTCGAAGCGGTTCGGGCTGGTCCACGTGGACTACCCCACCCAGCGAAGGACCCCAAAGCGGAGCGCCCGCTGGTACGGAGGCGTCGCGGCGGCAGGGGGCCTGGACGCTGGATGAGGAACTGGGCTGTCCGTCACGATGTGTGATTAAATCCAGTTCGAGGGGACGAAGGAGGAGGAAAGATGCGCAAGTTCAGGTTGATGGTCCTTCCGTTTGCATTGATCCTGCTGGCTGCCGCCTGTGCCGCCGACGAGGGCGACGGACAGCAGGAGGAGGAAAGCGCCGACACCGGCAGCGTCTCGCTGTTCGCCGCGATGGAGCCGTTCGAGGCCGAGGCCCTTCAGGCCGTCCTC
Source organism: Actinosomnolentus pattersoniae (SeqCode) (assembly GCA_013817655.1). Taxonomy (GTDB): domain Bacteria; phylum Actinomycetota; class UBA4738; order UBA4738; family UBA4738; genus JACDCJ01. The sequence goes on along the minus strand of JACDCJ010000092.1, from coordinate 6,201 downwards.
GACGACCTGGTCAACTCGGAGACGGATTACACGGCGGAGATCGAGGCCTCGGCAGACTTCGAGGAGCAGGCGCAGATCCGGGTCGAGGGGGGAAACCCTCCCGACGTCATCATGTACCCTCAGCCGGGGGCCGTGCTCGAGCAGGCCGAGGCGGGGAACGCCATCGCCCTCGAGGATATGGGCTTCGACATCGCCGAGCTCGAGGCCACGTTCGGCTCGTATCTCCTATCGCTGGGCGAGTTCGACGGGAAGCACTACGGCATCCCCACCAACATCAACCTGAAGAGCACCGTCTGGTACGCGAAGGACGACTTCGACGCGGCCGGCTACCAGGTGCCAACCACATTCGATGAGATGCTCACCCTCTCCGACCAGATCGTGGCCGACGGGGGCACGCCCTGGTGCGTCGGCTTCGAGAGCGGGGGCGCCACGGGATGGCCGGCCACGGACTGGATGGAGGACATCATGCTCCGGACGGCCGGACCGGGTGTCTACGACCAGTGGGTCACCCACGAGATCCCGTTCAACGATCCGGCCGTCGCTCACGCCGCCGAGCTGTTGGGCCAGGTCATGTTCACCGAAGGGTACGTCCTGGGCGGCGCCGATCAGACGCCCTCGATCGCCTTCGGCGACGCGCCGCTCCCGATGTTCGACGACCCGCCCGGCTGCTTCATGCACCGCCAGGCGAACTTCATCATCGCCTTCTTCCCCGAGGACGCCGAGGCGGGGGTCGACTACGACTCCTTCGCCTTCCCCGCTATCGAGCAGCCGGGGGAGTCGGCCCTATTCGCCGGTGAACTCTCCGCGGTGTTCAGGGATGCCCCGGAGGTCCGCGACTTCATCGAGCGGTTCGTCTCCCAGCCCGTGCAGTGCGCGCAGGGAGAGAGCCAGGAGACTTCCAGGATCTCCCCCAACATCGAGGTCGGGCCCGAGTGCTACACCAACCCGCTTCTGGCACAGGCCGCCGGTGTGCTTACGGAGTCTCTAGCCGCCGACACGGCGCGGTTCGACGCCTCGGACCTGATGCCCTCCGCCGTAGGGGCCGGCAGCTTCTGGACCGGGATGGTCGAGTACATGCAGGGGGGGCCCGACGCACTTCAGGGGGTCCTCGACGACATCGAGGCGAGCTGGCCCGAATAGGAGGAACGAGACCGCCCGAGCTGCACTGACGGATGCACGGGGGCTGCGACAACGCGGCCCCCGTCGGCGCCAAGAGGTGAGTATGGGGGGTGAAGACCACGACCAGTAGGCCCGGCGCGGGCGCGGAAGTCGTCGCCGAGCCCCCCTCCGGAGGCAAAGCCGTCGGACTGTCCGTCCTGCGCCTCGTTAGCGCCCTGGCCATCCCCATCGTCGGCTTCTTCCTCCTCTGGGCCACCTTCGACTTCCTTCGCGACGCCGACGCGAACCGCGGACTGGTCGTCCTCGTGGCCGTCGTGGTAGGAGTGGGCGGCGTGTTCTTCCTGTACTGGGGGATGAACCGCCTGGTGGACTGGTTCCCGGCGCGGTATTCCGAGGGGGTTCGCCCCTACGTTTTCGTCGGCCCGGGCCTCGTCATCCTGAGCGTCTTCCTCGTCTACCCCGTGATCAACACCATCCTGATCAGCCTGAAGGACGCCGACTCGCAGAGCTTCGTGGGCCTGGACAACTTCGTCTTCGTCTTCACCAACGAGGACATGCTCCGCTCGATCCGGAACACGGTCGGGTGGATCATCGTGGTGCCGACGTTCGGAGTCGGGATCGGGCTTGCCTTCGCCACCCTGGCCGACCGCCTTCGCCGCCGCGGCGAGGCGGTCGCCAAGTCGATGATCTTCCTGCCGATGGCGATCTCGTTCGTGGGAGCGTCGATCGTGTGGCGCCTGGTCTACAGCTTCCGCCCCGAAGGCTTCGGCAACCAGATCGGGCTCCTGAACGGGGTCATGCAGGGACTGGGTCAGAACCCGGTCCCGTGGCTCCAGGAGGTGCCGTGGAACAACCTCTTCCTGATGGTCATCATGGTGTGGATGCAGACGGGGTTCGCCATGGTGATCCTGTCCGCCGCCATCAAGGCCATCCCGGACGAGATCATCGAGGCCGCCCGGATCGACGGCGCCACGGAGCTGCAGGTGTTCCGCCGGATCATGGTCCCCACCATCCTCCCCACGATCGTGGTGGTGACCACCTACATGGTCATCAACGCGCTGAAGGTCTTCGACATCGTCTTCGTCATGGGGAACCCCGAGGCCCAGGGAACCGTGGTCATCGCCGAGCGCATGATCGACTGGTTCTTCATCAGCGACCATGACGGCCGGGGAGCGGCCATCGCCGTCGTGCTGTTCGTGGCCGTGATCCCCATCATGATCTGGAACGTCCGCAGGTTCCGCGAGCAGGAGACGGTCCGGTGAGCACCGCACAGGCCCTGCCGCCCGTCAAGCGAACGATGGGCCGGACCTCGGGACGGGGCGCTCTCGGCGAGCGGCGCGCCGGCTGGCCGGTCCGCATCATCGTCCTCGTCATCGTGGGCCTCTGGGTGATCCCGACCCTCGGCGTCTTGATCAATTCCCTCCGCCCGGAGGAGCTAGTCGACAACACGGGCTGGTGGACGGCGCTCGCGCACCCCTTCCGCGTCGCCGAGTGGACGTTCGAGAACTACCGAACAGTCCTGTCCGCCGGTGGGTTCGGTAACGCCTTCCTTAACAGCCTCGCGGTGGCCATCCCGGCTACGGTCATCCCGATCACCATCGCCGCCTTCGCCGCCTACGCCTTCTCCTGGATGGAGTTCCGAGGACGGTACGTGATGTTCGTGGCGGTGGTGGGGCTGCTCGTGGTCCCGCTCCAGATGGCGCTGATCCCGATCCTGCGTCTGTACACGAGCGGGGCACAGCTGTTCGGACGCGTGATTTTCCCCGACCTGGACCTCGGGGGCACCTTCTTGGGCGTGTGGCTGGCACATACCGGCTTCGGGCTGCCGCTCGCCACGTACTTGCTACGCAACTACATCGGGTCGCTGCCCTCTTCCATCATCGAGTCGGCCAAGATCGACGGGGCGGACCACTTCAAGATCTTCCTGCGGCTCATCATCCCGCTCTCGGTCCCGGCACTCGCCGCCTTCGCCATCTTCCAGTTCCTCTGGGTCTGGAACGACCTCCTGGTCGCCTACGTTTTCCTGGGGGGCTCACAGGAGAACAGGGTGCTCACCCTCGCCCTGGCCGACCTTGTCGGGGCGCGCGGCGAGAACTGGCACCTGCTCACCGCCGCGGCGTTCGTGTCCATGTCGCTCCCGCTCGTCGTGTTCTTCTCGCTGCAGAAGTACTTCGTCAGAGGGCTCACCGCGGGCTCCGTGAAGGGCTGAAAGGCGGCCGTTGGCCTCGCGGCGCAGGTCCGTGCCGGCGGGCGCCGCGCCGCTCTCTCCGCGTCGGAAGTGGCGGGCGATCCTCCTCGCCACCCTCCTGTTCGTTCCCTCCTACTGGGCGTTGCTGGCTGGGCTCGTCTCGCTGGCCTCCGACGGGGAGGCCGCTCCGAACGCCGGCGCCCTGCTCGCCTTCGGGTTGGCTCTCATCCCTTTCGTGTTCATCGTCCTGGCCTTCCTCTCCGAGCATCCCCGGGCCCCTGGTGCAGTGCTCAAGGCCATGGGACTTTCGCTCCTGGTCGGAATCCCGGTCTCGGCGCTGGCGGGGGATGCGGTCACCGGCCTGGTTGCCGGGATTGGGGCGGGCGGGACGAGTGCGCTCCGGAAGGACGACCCGGACGATTGGAAACCTCGCGCGCTCGCCGTGGCTTTGGCAGCCGTCTACGTCTTCGTGACGCTCCGGACGGTCAGCGAGGCCGGTATCTTGCTGGGCCCCGTCCTGCCGTTCACGAGCCTCGGCGTCGCGGACCTCCTCGCCCAACGGCGACGTGAGCGGAGCGAGTCGCGGGTCACCTGATGAGGGCTCGCTGCGGCGAAGAGGTGCGGTGAGTGGTCGCCAGTCCCGGGCTCTAGGGGCAGTTGTTGACCGTGTCTTCCGGGTCTGCCTCGCAAACGTCCATCTCCGAGCCAATCCCGCCATCCAGTATGTCGTTGCCTTCTACTCCGTCCACCCCATCCAGCTGGTCGGCCCCCTGTTGGCCCCGAAGGTCATCGCTGCCGGGTCCTCCCGAGATGCGATCGTCGTGCTTCCAGCCCGTCAGATAGTCGTCCCCCGCCCCACCGTGGATGGTGTCGCGGCCCTCCCAGCCGGAGATGTAGTCGTCCCCTCCTCCCCCCAGGATGGTGTCCGGGCCCGGATCACCGTATAGGTCATCCTGGCCGGCTCCACCCGAGATCATGTCCGGGCCGAGCCCCCCGAAGATGTCATCGTTGCCCTCTCCCCCGCAGAGTAGGTCCCGGCCGTCGGGGTCGAAGATGAAATCGTTCCCTCCGAGCCCGACGATCACGTCGTCCCCGAGCGTCCCATCCAGCGTGTCATCACCCTCGGTCCCGACGATGGTCGCCGGCTTCCCGAAGCAGGTGTGCTGGCTGGCCGCCGCGGCGGGAATGGCCAGGAAGGACCCAAGAACTGCAAGCGACGCCCCCAGAACTCTACGTGTACCACGGTTGAAAGGACCCATGTGTCTCCCCTCCTTACATCTGGGCGAGCAAGAAGTCGACCGTGGCCTGCTGCACCGTAAGGCCGTCAGGATTGAAGCCGTGATTGCTGTTCCAGTTGTCGCAGGCACATCCCGTGTCGATCTCGATGATCTCCGCCTTGTATGAAGCGGCGTGCTTGGTCCCGTCCAGGATTACCTTCGTCACCCTGATGTCCCCCGCGTTCAGGTCGTCGTACATCTCGTCCGCTTCGGACTTCACCACGAGCTCATTCTTCGAGTTGAAGATGAGGAACGGCGTGTCCGCTTCCCAAACGTCTTGTACTCGATGTCGCACGTGGCATCCGTTGGGCAATCTTCGGGCGGGACAGGTGGTTCTTCCGGCTCGGCAAGTGCTGACTGAGGGACTGCAATCAAGCCCATACACACCAATGCGATAGCGAGCACACGGACACTTACTCTTATCGAAGCTCCCACGTTTCCTCCCTACTGACTCAGCGGCGGTTGTCCGCCCAAGGCCGAGTCACCAGAAGAGCTTCCCGACAACAACAAATGTACCAGTTAGATACGGCGAGCGGCTCTATGGGTATTCAGACAGCCGCAAGAGCACAGAACTAGTTAGAGGGGGACGGCTGCTTCAACCCACAGCGGGACAGAACATCTGGGACCTCCTCCTCCAGCTAGGCGATCCGAACGACCACCTCTCCGGCTTCGACCACGGAGCCGGTCTCCACGGGCACCTCTTCGACGATTCCCCCGGCCGGCGAGGTCAACGACGTCTCCATCTTCATCGCCTCGAGTACCGCGACCGGCTCCCCGGCCCGCACCGTGCTTCCCTTCGAGACGAGCACTTTCAGGATGGTCCCGTGCATCGGCGCGACCACCGACCCGAGGCCACCCGCGCCGTCCCCGCGGGTGGCCGCCGACACGGAGGACGCGATTGAGGGATGCCACAGGCGCGCCGAGGTGCCGTTCACGAGCAGCACCGCCCGGTCGCCCGAAGCGTCCTCCGAGGAGTCGGAAGGCTCCAGGGACTCGAGGAGCTCGGACGTCACCGTTGCTGTCGAGTAGGTGCCGTCGACGAACCGGAGGTCCCTCAGCAGCAGGCGGTGAGCCGGGATCGTGGTGGGGATGCCCTCGATCTCGAACTCGTCCAGAGCCCGCAGCATCCGCCGACGGGCCTCCTCCCTGTCGTTGCCCCACGTCACGAGCTTCGCGATGAGGCTGTCGAAGGCTGGTGGAACCTCGTCGCCCTCCCCGAAACCGGAATCGACTCGGATCCCTGGGCCACCGGGCTCGCTGTATCGTCCCAGGCGTCCCGGAGCGGGGAGGAACCCTCGGGCGGGATCCTCGGCGTTGATCCGGCACTCGATGGCGTGTCCCCGCGGGTGGATGTCTCGCTGACCGAATCCGAGGTCCTCTCCGGCCGAGATCCGCAACTGGGCGGCCACCAGGTCGATCCCGAGGACCTCCTCGGTGATGGTGTGCTCGACCTGGAGCCTCGCGTTGATCTCCAGGAAGTAGAACCCGCCGTCCTCGTCGACCAGGAACTCGACCGTTCCAGCGTTCACGTACCCGCAGGCGTTCGCCACGGCCACGGCCGCGTCACCCATCTCCGGGACGCGCTCCGCGAACCGCGGGGGCGGGGTTTCCTCGACC
>JACDCJ010000091.1 GCA_013817655.1 Actinosomnolentus pattersoniae (SeqCode) | reverse complement strand
CTGTGGGGCTCGTGCTCGGAGCCCTGTGGTCCTACGGGGTGTTGGGCTGGGGCGGTTACTGGGCGTGGGACCCCGTGGAGAACGTGGCGCTCCTTCCCTGGCTCCTGGCGACGGCGTTCCTGCACTCGGTGATGATCCAGGAGCGGCGCGGGATGCTGAAGGTGTGGAACCTGTCCCTCATCGTGGGGACCTTCGCGCTCGTCACCTTCGGGACCTTCCTGACCCGGGGGAGCATCCTCTCCTCGGTCCACGCGTTCGCGCAGTCGATCGTCGGCCCCATGTACCTTGGGTTCCTCGCGCTCGTCCTGGCGGCCGGCTTCGGCCTGATCGCCGCGCGGTCGTGGCGCCTTCGGTCGGAGGGCAGGCTCGATTCCGCCCTGTCGCGTGAGGCGGCCTTCGTCGGCAACAACCTCCTCCTCGTCGCCCTGACGCTCGTCGTGCTCATCGGCACGATCTTTCCGCTCTTCGTCGAGGCCGTTACGCGCCGCCGGGTCTCTGTCGGGGGACCGTACTTCGAGCAGACAACCGTTCCCGTGGTCCTCCTTCTGCTCTTCCTCATGGCGGTCGGCCCCCTGCTTCCCTGGCGACGAGCCTCCGGGGATCAGCTACGCCGCCGGTTGACGGTCCCCGCAGTGCTGGCGGCCGCGACCATCGTGGCCCTCACTCTCGCCGGGATGCGGAACCTCGCGGCGACGGCCGCCATCGGGCTGGCGGCCTTCGTCGCGTCGTCCAACCTCTCCGAGATCGCACGAGGCGTCCGAGGGTTCTCCCGCGCCCAACCAGGCCCTCGGGGCCTGGCGGCATCTGTGCCGGCGGCGCTAGCCCGGAACCGGCGTCTGTACGGCGGGCTCGTCGTCCACGTTGGTGTGGCGATCGCGGTGGTGGGCATCACGGCGTCGTCCTCGTTCGCCCGCCAGACCGAGGTGACCCTGGAGCGGGGGGAGTCGGCGGCGTTCGCGGGCTACGCGTTGCGCTACGCGGGCCAGCGGACGGTCTCCCAGCCACAGCGTCTGGTCCTGATCGCGGACATTCAGGTGTCGCGGGAGGGGCGGGACCTGGGGAGCGTCACGCCCTCGCTGAACCTCTATCCCTCGGGCTCCGAGCCGATCGGCACCCCCTCGATCAGGTACGGGGTGCTGAAGGACTTCTACTCCTCGGTCCTCGCCTTCGAGGACGGTGGAGCCAGGGCGACGCTCCGGTTCTTCATCAATCCCGGTGTTCTGTGGCTCTGGGTCGGCGGCGCCGTCATGGCGCTCGGCGGCCTCCTGGCCGCGTGGCCGGGCCAGCGGCGTGCGGCGACGCCGGACCCCGCGGTCCGCGACCGCGAGCTGGCAGGTGTGGGCTCGATGCCGCCAGGAGTCACTTGATGCCCGTCGACTACGAACGCCCCAACGGATCCGGCGCCCGTCACCCTTCGGAGCTCGACCCCGAGGAGGCTTCGCGCCGTCGCTTCAGGCGCCGCTGGGTGGTGGTGAGCGCCGTGACTGCCGGCGTCCTCCTCATCACCTCGCTGTTGACCGTCGGTCTCGGGCGCGATCCCGCGCAGCTCGCGACGCCGCTCGTCGGCCGCCACGCGCCGGGCTTCGCGCTTCGGACGCTGGACGGCTCATCCACCGTGCGGCTGTCGGACCTGCGCGGACAGGTCGTGATCGTGAACTTCTGGGCCTCGTGGTGCGATCCGTGCCGGGAGGAGCATCCGGCCCTCCGCGCGGCCTGGGACCGCTACCGGGACCGGGGCGTCGTGATCGTCGGCATCGTCTACGACGACTCGGCCGATAACGCCGAGGACTTCATTCGCGAGCTGGGGGGCGACTGGCCGGCTCTCGATGATCCGAACTCCGCGGCCGCCCTCGCGTACGGGGTGTACGGGATCCCGGAGACGTTCTTCATCGGGCCGGACGGAAGAGTGGCGTACCGGCGCGTCGGGCCCGTCTCGTACGCCCTGCTGTCCCAGCAGATCACCCGGCTGCTCGGGGAGCGGTCTGTGTGAGCGGCGCCGGAGCGATCGCTCGCCCCCGGTCGAAGGGCCGGGTCGTCCGCGCCGGCGGGCTCCTCGCCGTCGCGCTTCTTGCCGTCGCCGCCTCCCTTGCGGTCATGCTGGTTCGCGGCCCCGAAGCGCCGCGGACGCTCCAGGGCCGCGTCACCGCGGTCGCCGCCGAACTTCGCTGCCCCGTGTGCCAGAATCTCTCGGTCGCCGATTCGTCCTCGAAGCTCGCGCAGCAGATGCGGGCGACCATCGCACGGGACCTTCGCGCCGGCCGGACGCCCGAGCAGATCCGTGACCAGTTCGTCGCCGCTTACGGGGAGTGGATCCTTCTTTCGCCGTCTCGCAGGGGCATCAACCTGGTGGCGTGGATCGTTCCCTTCCTTCTGGTCGTCTTGGGCCTGGCCGGCGGAGTGATCACCGTACGGCGGTGGCGCGCTCACGGCGTCTCCGGGCCGGCCTCCGCCCCTGGCGCTCAGGTCGCGCCCGCCGAGCATCTATCGAGCGCCGACCGCCGGCTGCTCGAATGGGAGCTGTCCCGCCTGGGTGAGGAGCCCGAATGACGCTCGTCGTGCTCGTCGCGGCCGCCGTCCTCGCCGGGGTAGCGGCGGCCGGGGTCCTGTGGCCGTTCGGCCGCAACCGGCACCTCACCCTGGAGCGGCTCGCGGATCCACTCGAGGACGAGCGGCTGAGCCTCCTGCGCTCCCTCCGCGAGCTGGACGCGGAGCGCGCCGCCGGAGCTCTCGCCGAAGAGGACTATCTGGAGCTCCGTGGCGAGACACGGGCGCGCGCGGTCGCGGTGCTGCGGGCGCTCGAGGCCAGGGAGGGGACCGGCGAGCTGGCGGTCGGGCTGCGCGAGCTGCGGTCTCCGGGCGCGTCGAACGGACAGGCGGCGCGCCAGGCTGGTCGCCGATCGGTTCGGGCGCTGCCGGCGCTAGTGGCCGGGCTGGTGCTCGTCGGGGTCACCGTTCCGCTCCTGATCTCCGCGATGGGGGATCGAACCTCGGGAGATCCCTTCACGGGCGGCGTCCAGATGCCCGACCCTCCCGGCGATCCCACCTCGCTCCCGTTCCGGGAGCAGCGGGTCCAGGACCATCCTCGGGACATCGCCGCGCGCCTCGACCTGGCGCAGGCCTACCAGGAGAGCGGGAACGTCGATGCGGCGGTCGGGCAGTACCTGGCCGCCCTCGCGATCGACCCAGACAGCGCCGAGGCGCACGCCCAGCTCGGCTTCCTCGTCTATCAGGCCGGGCGTCCGGAGGAGGGACTCGAGGAGGTGGAGCGAGCGCTCGCCGTCGAGCCGAACTATCCGGAGGCGCTTTACTTCAAGGGCGTCATCCTGCTGAACGGCCTTCGACGTCCGGCCGAGGCGGCCGAGCCGTTTCGCGCCTACCTCGAGAACTCGCCGTTCGGAGCCCGCCGGGCCGAGGTCGAGGATCTGCTCGAAAGGGCCGCGGAGGCGACGGCCGAGCCCTGAGCGGCCGACGGCTGCTCAGGCGGGCTGCTCGCCGGTGCCCTCCGAGCGCATCTCCCCGTGCAGTCTCGCCCCGAGCTCGGCCGCGACGTCGAGGAGGGCGTCGACGTCCTCGGCCTCCGTCCGGAAGTTCACGATGCAGGCGCGCAGGTAGAAATGCCCGTTCAGGATCGCGTTCGAGCAGTACGACCGGCCGTCGAGCTGGACCTCCATCATCAGCCGCTCATTCAGCCGGTTCAGGTACGCTTCGGCGTCCACGCCTTTCTCGAGATCCGGCGGACGGTAGCGGAAACAGCAGATCGAGAGCGACACGGGGACGGCGAGCTCCATGTCCGGCCGAGCGTCCACGCGATCGCCCATGTAGCGCGCGAGCGCGGCGTCGTGCGAGATCCGCTGCCCGTAGGCGCGGCGGCCGTGCGCGAGAAGCGACACCCAGACCTTTAGCGCCTGGAACCCACGGCTGAACTGCGGCCCCATGACCCCCAGGTCCACTCCCGAGAGGGCGCGCTGGCGGTCGGTGTACACGTAGGACGGCGCGACCGCGAAGGACTCGAAGAGACGCACCGCGTCGCGAACGATCGCGCAGCCGCCCGAGTGAGGCGTGTAAAGCCACTTGTGCGGATCGAACGCTACCGAGTCGGCGCGCTCGATGCCTCGAAAGAGAGGTCGGAGGTCATCGGCTAGGATCGCCGGCCCGCCGTACGCCGCGTCAACGTGGAACCACAGCCCCTCCTGCTTGCAGACCTCGGCGATCTCCTCGAGCGGATCGATCGCGCCGGTGGCGACCGTGCCCGCGGAGGCGATCACTGCCACGGGCCGCACGCCCCGCGCCCGGTCGCCTCGGATGGCTTCCCGCAGTGCGTCGACGCGCATCCTGAAGTCCTGTGTCACGGGGATCTTGCGGACCGCCTTCCCCCCCATCCCCAGCATGTCGGCTGCTCGGTCGGACACGACGTGCAGCTCTTCGGACCCGTAGAACGCCAGGGGCTGGCCGGCGGACACGCCCTCGTTGCGAACGTCCCAACCCGCCTTCTGGTCGCGTGCGACCTTGAGGCACACGAAGTTCGCCATCGCACCGCCCGAGAGGAACAGGCCACCGGCCTCCTCCGGCAGGCCGAACTGTTCGGCGAACCACCGGATCACGTGCAGTTCGATCTCGGTGGCCGAGGGTGCGAGACGCCACGCGCCGAGATTCATGTTCACGGCCGCCGCCAGCAGGTCGGCCACCGCGCCGGGCACCGTGCCCGACCCGGAGATGTAGGCCATGAATCGCGGATGACCGGGGTACATTGACCACTCGAGAACGACCTCCCGAAGGTATGCGAGGAGCGCCTCGTCGCCCATCGGCTCCTCGGGAACTTCCAGGGCCACGGCCTCCCGGACCTGTTCGTCGGAGCGCCCGTGCGTTACCGGTAGCTCGGCGAGCCGGTCCAGGAACTCCTGCCACAGGTCGAGCGCACCATCCGCGAACCGCCGCGCGCGGTCAGACTTCCAGTTCAGATCGGCGACCGGCTCCGGGCTACCGAAAGCCGCAGGACCGGCGCCTTCAGCCTCGTGTGCCGAGCCCTCCATGGCCATGACGTCGAAGCATAGAGCCAGCCCCCAGGTGCGGAGCGCGGGCTCTTCGAACCCAGGCCCCCGGGAACACTTCTCCGCGTGTCAGGGCCTCGGTTGAGCGGGATCCATTCCGCTTCGGAAATCAAACTTCGTCACGAAGGCATCAGTCTCGCCGTTGAAGGTGCGATCGAAGGCCTCTTCGGTGGTGGGGAAGTCGGCCGAGAAGGTTTCACCGGTGACGTAGGGATCCCCTTGCTGGTCGAGCGCGATGCTCTTGCCCAAGTCTTCCCCGGAACCCCCGAGGTAGGTCGAATAGGTCAGGCTGGTACCAGTTGGGCTGAGCAAGATCAGGAATGCTTCGACCCCATCGGCCATGCGGTCGTATGCATCCAGCGTCACGGGAAACCGTCCCAAAGACCAGCCCGTGGCAAAGGCATGGCCGGTCCGGTCCACCGCGAGGCCGTGGCCAAGGTCTTCGTACGGCCCTCCCACGTACGTCGAATACGCGATGCCCGAGCCGCTCCGGTTCAGCTTGAACACGAACGCGTCGATCCTGCCGTTGAAGGTGGTGTCGAAGGAGCCCGGCGTCGTGGGGAAGTCCGACGACATCGTGTCGCCGACCACGTAGACATTGCCCTCCTCATCCACGTCCATCCCCTGGAAGAGACCGTCCCGTTTCCTCCCGCCCACGTATGTCGCGTAGACGAGCCCGGTCCCCGTGGGGTCCAGCTTTGCGACGAAGGCATCTACCACCCCGTTGAAGCTTCGATCGAAGGCACCTTGGGTCGTGGGGAAGTCGGGGGATGCCGTGAAGCCGGAGACGTAGGGCAACCCCCGCCGGTCCAGTGCGATCTCGCGGCCCCACTCGGAGTCGAACCCGCCGAGGTACGTGGAGAACTCGAGTGAAGACCCGTCGGGGGCGAACTTGGTGATGAATGCGTCGTCCACACCGTTGAACGTCCCGTCAAAGGCGTCCGGCGTGGTCGGGAAGTTCGTGGAATAGGTGTGGCCGGTGACGAAGGCGCTGCCTCCCTCACCAACCGCGATGCCGAGGGCGATGTCCGAACCACGCCCCTCGTCTCCGCCTAGGAACGTGGAGTACTCGAGGCTGGAGCCGCTGGGGTCCAGGCGGGTCACGAACGCGTCCTCGACCCCGAAGACCCGGTCGAAGGCCCCGGGGGTCGTGGGAAAATCGGGGGAGAGGGTCTGCCCGGTCACGTAGGCTCGCCCGAGGTGATCGACTGCGAGGCCGAAGGCCTCGTCCGCCGAACCAGACCCACCGAGAAAGGTGGAATAGACGAGGCGCGATCCGGCCGGATCCATCTTTGCCACGAAGGCGTCGTAGAGGCCACCGTTGAAGGTGGCATCGAATGCCCCCGGGGTCGTCGGGAAGTCCGCCGAGTACGTCGATCCCGCCACGTATGGGCTCCCCTGGTCATCGACCGCGATGGCGCTACCGAACTCGAGCGCCGACCCTCCGAGCAATGTCGAGTAGTCGAGAACAGGATCGATCACAAGCCGACGTTGCGGGTCGTACCCGGCCCCCACGGTGAACCCAAACGTGTCTGATTCCCCGGCCATGGCGAAACGGCTGTCCACCGTTACCCGGCGGCCGTTCAGGATCTGATAGCTCACTGGTCGAGAATCCCGCAGCGGTCCTAGGGGAGTATGGATGGTCATGTCCCCCGAAGCATCGATCGAGAGGCTCTTCGCGCCCTCGTAGGCCAGGCGGATGCGGGAGGGGTCGACGCCAGCATCCACCACAAACTCGTAGGTGAGCTGCCCCGGCCCTCCACGCATCACCGCGTCGATGCCAGCCCAGATATCCTCGTACACCGCTTTCCCATACCGCGGGAGCCCGACGTGCCATTGTTCCGGGTCGTTGCCAAGCAAGAAGTTGAACGTGCCGGGGAGCTGGTCCCGCCCGATGACCCGGGGAGCGGAGTTCGCCCCGATGAAGCTGAGGGCCAGGGCGGACTCCGAAGCTTCCGATGCCGCCAGCACCACCCCATCGACCGTGAGGAGCAGCGAGTGGCCGAGGCTGCGGCTCGCGTAGAGGACCCCGTCGTTCATCTGCCCGCGGTTGGGGACGAATCCCGAGAAAGCCTCATCGACAGCTGCCGTGATTCGTGCTGGGTCGGAAAGCGCCACTTCGGGTGACGTGGCCTTATGGAGTCCAGGGTGCGCAGGCGACCCGACCGTCCCGGTGGAGGAGAGGAGCGCCAAGGCCCCTCCTAAGACGAGGGTGCGGCTGCGGATCATGGTGCGCACTATGGCAACGAGCCATCGCGACGGTCAAGCCTTCGCGTCACGGCCTGCAGTCAGTGCGGTAAGCCACCGCTCGAGCGACGAGGCCCTCACTGAGGGACGAGAGGGATCACGCAAAGCCGTTGGCGATGGCTACGACATCATCGAACTGGAGATCCGGTCCTCGGATGCTGATCTCCTCGTCACCCATGTGGAGGAAGAGGCTGGAAACCGAACCATCCTCGGAAGTGGTCACGAGCGCTCTCAGGGCGTCGCCGACGGTGACGATGTCGGCGCGTCCCGATCGAGTCGGAGCGTCGTTCCCCGCGACGAGCCGCTCGAGCGACGCGTCCCAATCCTCGGCCGGAACATCCGGCCGGTACTCCTTGATGACCACCGGGCC
>JACDCJ010000090.1 GCA_013817655.1 Actinosomnolentus pattersoniae (SeqCode) | reverse complement strand
CGCCGGGTTCCCGAGGCCCCGCCCGAGGTACGAGCCGGTCCCCATGGAGCCCGGGGTGATCGTCTGCGTTCCCCGGGCCGCCTTCACGGCTCCCTTCCGGTGAACCCACACGCGGCGGCCGAAGTGTTCCTCCAGCCTGGCGTCGTTGTGATGGATGTCCACCAACCCGTCCCATCGAATGCCGTCCGGAAACCGTCGCTCGAGGATCCGCCCCACCTCCTCCAGCATGAGGCGGCGATTCCACTCCGCGTAGTCGAGCGCAGCCCGGAGCGCCCTCTGGTAGCAGCCTCCGACCCGACCCCAGTTCCCATCCTCGGTGGGAAGCCACGCGAGCCCGGGATCGATCAGGGCCCGATCCGTATCCCCGCAGAATGCCAGGGCCATCCGGTGGAAGTTGTTGCATATCAGGGCGCCGATGCCACGGGAACCCGAATGGAGCATCACCCAGACATCGTCCTCGGGGCCCGCGAGCAGCTCGATGAAGTGGTTGCCCGACCCGAGGGTGCCCGCCTGCGCCACGCCGCGAGCCACGAACCCGGCGGCGTCGAGGGGCCGGCCGGCGTCCGCCTTCGTCGACTGGCTCGTCGAGAGTCGGAGCCCGGATACGGCCGCCGCCTCATCGAGTGCCTCGAAGGCATCGCCCAAGACGCGCCGGGCGTGATCCCGGTCGGCCCCGGAGCCAATCCGCCGCTCCTCGGCTCCCGCCGGGATCGACGTCTGCACCCACCCCATGACCTCGTCCCGCGCCACCGCCCCCGGCTTGCCGCTCCGAGCGTGCACGGGGGCCAGCAGGTCTCCCCGCGTCAGGTGAGTGGGCACCAGCGCCATGCCGCAACCGATGTCGTTCCCGACCGCATACGGCGAGATCGCGCCGTCGAGCGCAAGCACTGCCCCAACTGGGACACCGTAACCCTGGTGTCCGTCCGCCATCACGGCGATGTGATGCAACGCTACCGGTAGGTTCGCGCAGTTCGCGGCCTGTCGTAGGGCCCCCTCCTCCAGTCCTGGAGCCCAGCAGTAGATGGGCAATGCACCGCCTTCGATGATCTCCATCACGCCAGGAACCTTTCCCCGACGAGCGTCGCCGAGGCGGCCTCCTAGGCGACGGGGAGGTCGTTCGTCTGCGGAGACTCCGACTCGGCGGTAACCCGAACGTCCGGACGGGAATCGACCTTCGTCAGCGACAGCACCTTCCGGACGATGCCCTGTGGACGGTGCAGGATGAGGGTCGAGCCCGTGACCTGCAATCGCTTCAGGACCTCGAGGAGCTCGCGCAGACCCGACGAGTCCAGGAACGTGAGCTCGTCGAGCTCGAGCGTGAGGTCGCCCTCGACCGCCTCTGGTTGGATGGCATCCCGGAGGATTTCGACCGTGCCCAGGCAGAGCTCACCTTCGAGCCGGAAGCGCCGTGCCCCGGAACTGGTGACGCGTAGTGACTCCATTTTGGGCTTCTCCCCCGCCAGGCTCGATGAATCCCCACATTCGGCCCTCCTCGGTCGGCTTGTCAAGCCTTGCTGCAGGTTCCAGGCCGAGCGTCGAGCGGCGAGGGATGGGGCGAGCGACCGCCTCCGTCAGCGGCGGCCCCTCATGACGAAACCGATCACGACTCCGATGAGAACGAGCGCGAGAATGATGTAGAGCAGCGTGCTGAGGACTCCCGCAACCATGAACATGGCGCTTCCCCCTCTTTCCGTGTCGGGCGCCGAGATATGGACCGAACGAAGCCTACCGTACCCATTGGGCCGGGAAGTAGCCCTGGGGTTCATGCTCGCCCCTGACCAGGTCCCGGTCGCCACATTGACCCTCTCGTGACAACCGGCATAGGCCACATTGACCCTCTCGTGACAACCGGCATAGAATGAGCAATTGCAGCGGCGAGTCCCACTCGGTGGCGCGCCGGAAGGAGGGCAGTATCCGGCGTTCATTGATAGTTTCGGTCATCGCCCTCTGCACACTCGTCAGCGTCATCACCACTGTCCAGAGCGATCCGACCCAAGCGGCCACCGACCGCTCGCCCGCCACCACCTCGGGCCCGAACCCGAGTTCCACCGACAACGAGCTGCGCGGGGTGAGCGCCCTCTCGGCCACTGATGTCTGGGCGGTGGGTCGATACTTCGACCAGAGGACCCGCATCTACGAGACTCTTACCGTCCACTGGGACGGCAGGCGCTGGTCGAGAGTCAGGAGCCCGAGCCCCAGTGTGACCGCCAACGCCTTGAACGGTGTGAGCGCCCGCACCGCAACCGACGTCTGGGCGGTCGGGAACACGCAGTCGCGCAATCTCACCTTCCGATGGGACGGCGCGGCGTGGGAGACGGTCCATGCGCCGAGCTACAGCTGGAACGACCAGGCGCTCTACGCGGTTAGCGCCCGTTCGGCGGGCGACGCCTGGGCGGTCGGATACGAGGTGAGCAACGACACGGGCTTCGACGAGACTCTGACCCTGCACTGGCACGGGACGATCTGGAATCGGGTGAAGAGTCCGAACGGCGATCCGTTCACCAACTACCTCTACGGCGTGAGCGCGTACTCGGCCGACGATGCCTGGGCAGTCGGAGCGGTTGGGGTCGGGTCAAACCAAGTCCGTACGCTCATCCTGCACTGGGACCGTACGAGCTGGCTGCCGGTTCATTCGCCGGACCCGAGCTCTATGGACAACCGGCTGGCCGGCGTGAGCGCCGCCTCGACCACGGACGCCTGGGCAGTGGGCTCCTACCGCAGCGACGCGACCCACGAGTACGTACCCATGACCCTGCACTGGGACGGCACCGTCTGGTCGAGGGTGAATGGCCCGAACGACGTTTCGACCGACGACTACCTCAGCGGCGTGAGCGCACTCTCCGCAACCGACGCCTGGGCCGTCGGCCAATCGTTCGACCCACTGACCGGCGAGTACGACACGCTCATCTTGCACTGGGACGGCACGAGCTGGTCCCAGGTCGAGAGCCCGAACCCGAGCTCGACTCTCAACGAGCTCAACGGCGTGAGCGCACTCTCCGCCACCGACGCCTGGGCCGTCGGGCGCTACCTCGACGACGCCACCGGCGTGTACAAGACCCTGATGCTGCACTGGGACGGGACGAGCTGGTCACAGACCTGACGTTCGGCCAGGCCCCGCAGGCGCAGCTCGGAGAGGACCAGCCCGACCTCAATGCTCGATGCTGGCCTTCGCTGAGCGCGCGGCATCGAGCTGAGGGCTAACGAATAAGTTCGAAAGCAGATCTCGGCCCGCGGGTTAGGGTCCGCGCTTGGTCCAGGTGGTCCCCTCCCAGGTCCAGGCATCCCGGAGCGACGGGGCGGCCGCAGCGCCGCCGAACAAGGCGATCTCCTTCCTTGCCGCGTCATAAGCCGTCCCCATGCTGGTTCGGCCCGGCGGCGATCTTGCCGGAGCCTCCGGCGTCCACTCGTCCCCATCCCAGGTCCAGGTATCGCCGAAATACGTGCTTCCGTCATACCCACCGAACAGCAGGACCTCCTGCCTGGCGAAGTCGTAGGCGATCCCCACGTCTCGTCGCCCCGATGGAGATTCGGGCGAGGCCCGGGCCGTCCATTCGTCTCCGTCCCAGGTCCAGGTGCCGCCGAAGAACACGAAGCCGTCCCAGCTGCCGAATAGCAGGATCTCCTGCCGCGCGGCGTCGTAGGCCAACCCGGCGCTTCGGCGGGCCGACGGAGCGTCAAGCGGAGCCTCCTCCGTCCAGGTGCCGCCGTCCCAGGTCCACGTGTCAGAGAGGAACGAGATGCCATCGTACCCGCCGAACAGGACCACCTCCCGTCTGGCCGCGTCGTAGGCCATGCGTGGGTTGAATCTGCTGCTGGGCGAGGTTGCTGCGGCCGCTTCCGTCCACGTGGTCCCGTCCCAGGTCCATGTTTCGTCGAGGAACCGCTGTCCGTTAGCTCCGCCGAACAGGACCACTTCCCGTCTGGCCGCGTCGTAGACCATCGCCATTCCGTACCGGCCTGTCGGCGACGTGCCGGGCGTCTCCCTGGTCCAGGTGGCGCCGTCCCAGGTCCAGGTGTCACCCAGGACTCGCGGCCCGTCGATTCCGCCGAACAAGACAACCTCGCGTCTGGCCGGCGTCGTAGACCATCCCCAAGGAGCTCCGTCTCCTGGGCCAATCGATAGCGCCCGGTCGGGAGAAGTCCGCCGAAGATCCGAGGGTCTCCGCGAGTGGCACCCGCGACTCGGTCCTGCCCGGCGCCACGGTGATGACGAGCGCCGCCAGAGTGGCGATCGGGATGAGCGTGAAACGACGGAGACGGCCGGCCATGGCTTGATCCTCTCCGGGCAGCCTGTCGGAATCGGAGATTCTCTCCGCATATGGTACGGGCGAGGTCATGCCGCAGCCTGGTCAAACCTCGATCCAGCACCGGCTGCTCAAGTACCGCCAGAACTACGCAGCCGCAGGACTCTCCGGGGGACGGAGTCAGAGTGAAGGACGTACCCCGGGTAACGGGCTCGCAGTGGGCGAGGGGGGACTTGAACCCCCATGAGGTTGCCCTCACAGGATCCTGAATCCTGCGCGTCTGCCAATTCCGCCACCCGCCCGGGTTCGCTTTCATGCTACCAGTGAGCTCTGGATGGAGGTTCCACGCCTTCCGGCTTCGGTGCTATCCGAAGCGACCGCGGGCCAGTGGCGTCCCCCCGTATAATCGAGCCTCACGGAATGGCTCATCTACCTGCGGAAACGACGCCTTGGGCATCCTGAACGACTTCGAACGCCGCCTGGAGGGCATGATCGAGGGCCTCTTCACGAAGGCCTTTCGCACAGGCGTCCATCCGGTCGAGCTGGCGAGGCGCATCCTGAAGGAGATGGAGGCGCACAAGACCGTCGGTGTCCGCGAGGTCTGGGTTCCCAACCGGTATGTCTTCGGACTCTCCCAGGTGGACCACCAGCGCTTCCAGCAGACCGACAAGGCCCTCCGGCGGGAGCTCGAGCAAGTGGTAGTGGATGGAGCACAGGAACGCAACTGGGCGCTGGTCGGGCCGCCGGAGGTCCGGTTCGACCTCGACCCCGACATCGGTCAGGGCACCTACACGTGCGAGGCGACCCTCGTCGAGGGCCCGACCACGTCAGGGCAGCGGGTGGTCGCGGAGTCGGCTCCCTCCCCCGCAGCCCCGGCCGCCGAGCTCGTGCTTCTCGAGAAGGGAAAGGCCAGGAGGACGTTCCCGCTCGGATCGGACCGGGTAATCATCGGCAGACTGGCCGAGTCGGACGTCGTGCTCGCGGACGCGGGGGCCAGCCGCAGGCACGCCGAGGTGCGACGGGAGGACGGGCGCTACGTGATCGCGGACCTTGGTTCGACGAACGGGACCATGGTGAACGAGTCGACGATCGGCGAAAGAACGCTGGAAGAGGGCGACCGGATCACCATCGGGAGGACGGTCCTCGAGTTCCGGAGGAGTTAGTCGCGTGCCTCCGTTCGTCCTCACCGTCCTCAAGATCGTCTTCCTCGCCCTCCTCTACTTCTTCGTTTACAGGGCCATCCGTTCGGTCGTCGTGGACCTTCGCGCAGGCCGGCCTCGCAGCGCCCGAACCAAGGGACGGCCGGCTCCGTCCTCGCCACAGACGACGCGGTCTTCCAGGGGGAAGTCCCCTCGGGCGGTCCTGGTGATGGACGAGCACGGAGCGAAGCTCGGGTCCTACCGCCTGGACGGGACGCTCCAGGTGGGCCGGGCCGAGGCCTGCCAGATCCATGTCGACGACACGTACGTCTCGCAGTTCCACGCCCGGATCTTCAGCAGGGACGGATCCTGGTTCGTCGAGGACCTGGGCTCCACGAACGGGACCTATCTGAACTCCCGCAGGCTCACCTCGCCCTCGGAGCTTCGGGCCGGCGACCGGCTGAAGCTGGGCAAGGCGGTCCTGGAGCTTCGACGATGAGGGTGCGGGTCGGAGCGCGGACGGACATCGGGCGCTCGCGGGACCACAACGAGGACGGCTACCTGGTCCGCGAGCCGCTGTTCGCGGTCGCGGACGGCATGGGTGGCCACCGAGGCGGCGAGGTGGCCTCCTCGGTCGCGCTCGAATCCCTGGAACAGCTCCCCAAGGACTCCGACGGTCTCCTGCGAGCCCTCGTGGATCGAATCCGCGAGGCGAATCGAATGGTGCTCGAGCGTGGCGAGTCCGACCCCGAGCTGCGGGGGATGGGGACCACGCTCACGGCTCTGGTGACCCAGGAACAGAAGGCGCACGTCGCCCACGTGGGCGATTCCCGCGCCTACCTCCTTCGCGACGGAAGCCTTCAGCAGCTCACGGAGGACCACTCGCTGGTCCAGCGGATGGTTCGAGAGGGGAGGCTCACCCCGGAGCAGGCCGGCCGGCACCCCCAGCGGAGCATCCTCACCCGCGCCCTCGGGGTCGACGCCGAGGTCGCGGTCGACGAGCTGACCCTCCCACTGCTCGCGGGAGACCGTCTCCTACTCTGCACCGACGGCCTCACGGGCATGATCGATCCCGATCGGATCCACGAGATCCTAGAGAGCGAACGCGACCCGCAGGCGGCCTCCGACCTGTTGGTGGAGGAGGCGAACGGGGCCGGCGGGGACGACAACATCACCGTCGTCGTCGTGGACTTCGAGGACGCCCCGAGCGGAGTGGCCGGTGATGGGGCGGTCGCCGCGGGCACACAGCGACAGGCGATTGCGGCGGGGGATCCCGTCGGCGCGAAGGGTGCCGGCGCTCCGAGCGCCGAGGTCACGGGCGTCATCAGCGCCGCCTCGACCGAGGAGGAGACCGAACCCGAGCCCGCGCCCCGGCGGCGGCGCTGGTGGCGTCTCGTGCTCTGGGCGGTGGTCGTGGTGGTGCTGGTCTCGGGCGGCCTGTTCGCGGGCCGCCTCTACGTTCGTAGCCAGTGGTACGTGGGCGTTGCCGAGGGTCGGGTCGCCATCTACCGCGGCATCCCCACGGACGTCTTCGGATACGAGCTCTCTGGGGTGGAGGAGTCCACGGACCTGCCGGCAGCCGAAGTCCTGAGACTCCAGCCCTGGCAGGGCCTGGAGGATGGGATCACCGCGAACGGCCTCGAGGACGCCAGGCAGGTGGTGGAGCAGATCCGCCGAGACTTGGAGGAACCAGCCTGATGCAGGCGCCGGCCCAGGCTCGGCATGCCACCGGGGCGCAGCTCGCCCTCACCATCCTCGCGGTGATTCTCTCCGGAGGCGCCTACGTACTGGTGACCCTCGGAAAGACGGGGCGCACGCCTCCCGACGTGGGTGCGTTCGTGGCGATCATCGGTGTGGCCTATCTCCTCGCATACCTCGTCGTCGCCCGCCGCGCGCCGAGCGCCGACCCCGCCCTTCTGCCCTGCGCCGCCGTGCTCGCCGGGCTTGGATACGCGGTCATCTACCGGTTGGATCCCGACCTCGCCGCGGCGCAGTTCGGGTGGCTCCTGCTGGGGCTGGGGCTATTCGTCCTCACCTTCCTGGTGGTGCGCGACCATCGATCCCTCGACGCATACACGTACACGATCGGGCTCGCCGGGCTGGGGCTCCTCTTGCTCCCCATCGTTCCGGGAATCGGTCGAACCATCAACGGAGCGCGCCTGTGGGTCAGCCTTGGGCCCCTGAGTTTTCAGCCAGCCGAGATCGGAAAGGTCCTCATCGTGATCTTCCTGGCCTCCTATCTGAACGCGAAGAAGGAGCTGCTGGCGCTCGCAACGCGGCGGCTCGGGCC
>JACDCJ010000221.1 GCA_013817655.1 Actinosomnolentus pattersoniae (SeqCode) | reverse complement strand
GTGAAGGGCAACGGCGACAGCTTCGCGCCGGCGACCTCCGCAGACGGGACCCTTGTCGCCTTTCAATCCTTTGCGACGAACCTTCACCCGGCGGATGGCGACCAGTACCTCGACGTGTACCTCAAGAATCTCTCCACAGGACTCTTGACGCTGCTCTCGGCCTCGGATTCGGGGATGAAGGGCAACGGCGACAGCTTCGCTCCGGCGATCTCCGCCGACGGCACTCGGGTCGCTTTCGCCTCCGATGCGACGAACCTCGATCCGGCCGACTCGGAGAGCAAGTTCGACGTCTACGTCAAGCGAGTGAGCACCGGCGACATCGCCCTTGCCTCTCGGTCGGCCGGAGGAACCAACTCCAACGGCGACAGCCTCTCACCCGCCCTATCGGATGATGGCGGTGTCGTCGCGTTCGACTCTTCCGCCACGAACCTGATAGGTGCGGACTCGGACTCCATCTCGGACATCTACACGAAGGAGCTGGCCACGGGGGCCCTGAACCTGGTCTCCACCTCCGCCAACGGCACGAAGGGCAACGGGGACAGCTACGGACCATCGATCTCCTCGGACGGCCAGGTCGTCGCCTTCCAATCGGCCGCCCGAAACCTCCACGGCGACGACGCCGACGCGTTGCAGGACATCTACGTGAAGGACCTGCCCTCCGGCGACATCACCCTCGCGTCCACATCGGACAGCCGGGTGAAGGGGGACGGGGGCAGCGTCACACCCACTATCTCGGGAAACGGATCTGCGGTCGCATTCCACTCGGTCGCCACCAATCTCGATCCTGTCGACACCGACGCGATATCGGACGTCTACGTGAAGGAGGTCGGCACGGGAGACATCACCCTGGCCTCGCTCAGCGAGGACGGTCGCAAAGGGAACGGCAGCAGCCTTGCCCCCTCGCTGGCCGGCGACGGTACGGTCGCCGGGTTCGACTCGACATCCAGCAATCTCCACCCAGACGATACCGACGAGGTCGAGGACATCTACGTAAAGGAGCTCGGCCCCCCCGGCATCCTGGCGGACCTCGAGCTCGCGGTCGTGGATGCTCCCGACCCGGTTCAGGTCGGAAGCGACATCACGTGGACCGCAACCGTAACCAACCACGGCCCGGACGACGCGACCGGCGTTGGCCTCACCGCCTCCCTGGCCGCCGGGATGGTCCTCCTCTCGGCTGAGACCACTCAGGGGACGTGCTCGGGAACCACGACGATCACCTGCGACCTCGCGGTCGTCGGCAGCACGTCCGTCATCATCACCATCGTGGCCACCCCGACGAGGACCGGAACTCCGAGCCTTCCCTCCTCGCTCACCAGTGATTCCAACGACCCGAACCCGTCCAACAACGCCGACGACGAGCCCACGCGGACGTACGGCAAGACGTGCACCATGATCGGCACGCAGGAGAAGGAAACCATCATCGGCACGGACGGGACGGACGTGATATGCGCACTCGGGAGGAACGACACGCTGAAGGGCGGGCTCCTTGGCGACACTCTCTACGGCGGCGAGGGGGCCGACAACCTCTTCGGGCAGGACGGAGCCGACTCGACGTTCGGGGGGAACGGCGACGATGACCTAGAGGGTGTGGACGGCGTGAACGGCAACGACAAGCTGACGGGCGGTGTCGGTATCGACGAGTGCACGGCAGATCCGGGAGACTCGCTCAAGAGTTGCGAGTAGCGCCAGGATCCGGCTTCGCTCTGCCAGACTCATGGGGTGGCGGAGGGGCTTGGCTGGAGCGAGCTGAGGGAGGTCGAGCCCGAGCTGGCCGTCGCCTGCCGCTCTCTCATGTACCAGTACGGCGTCGGCCTCGCCTTTCTCGCGACCGTCCGGGGCGACGGAGGACCACGCGTCCATCCCATGTGCCCGCTGATAGCCGACGACGGGCTGTTCGCGTTCCTCATCCCTTCTCCCAAACGCGAGGATCTCCATCGCGACCCTCGTTATGCGATGCACTCCTTTGCCGCGGAACACAACGAGGACGCGTTCTACCTGACCGGCAAGGCTCGGAGCGTGGACGACGCTGGGGCGCGCCGGCGACTACAGGACCAGTTCCTCCGGGAGCGCGGGCTCCCAGACCCGCCGGACGGCTTCGATGAGCAGGAGTTGTTCGAGTTCACCATCGAACGGTGCCTGCACACCGTGACGGCTGGTCACGGGGATCCGCACCCAAGGCACATTCCCTGGCGGGCGCCGTAGGAGTTGGCAGCGAGTCCGCCGCGCTCCGGGCGCGAGCCACAACTCGGGCCTCCCGGCTATCGTGTCCGGGTGACCTCCTCC
>JACDCJ010000220.1 GCA_013817655.1 Actinosomnolentus pattersoniae (SeqCode) | reverse complement strand
TGAGAGCGCCACCCCTGAGGAGATCATCGAGTTCTGCGGAGACGAGCGGCGCGGTCTGACGGGTTATCGGGTGCCGAAGCTCGTCGAGTTCAGAGATTCGCTTCCCGAGACGCTCGTGGGCAAGGTGCTGCGCCGGGTCCTCCTGGAGGAGGAGCGGGAGCGAGCGAGCGCGGCGGAGCCGCCCTCAGTCTGAATCCTCTTCGCGCCGGGACTCGCGGCGCAACAGCACGATCGCGGCCCATGCCATCACGACCCCCGCCGCGATGAGGGCGACGAACGCCCCCACGACCACCGTTTGTCGCTCTAAGGCGAGGAAGCGCATGACCCCTCCGGGGAACGGGAGTGGATGGAGGAACAAGCATATCCACCTCTTTACCGTCCTCTAACTCCGCCGCGGGTACAACCGATAGAGCTTCCGTTCCCGCGTCGGTGGTCGTTGCCCTGCTATCCCTAGTCGGCGGCGACCTCCGGCCGGTCGGAGCGCGAGTGGGGGTTGGCGGCCCGCCCAGCCCCCTCTCGTCGTTCCGTGGATCGCCGGGCCTCGGTCCGCCGCTCGGCCTCCAGGCGCCCCTCGTCACCCGCCGTGTGGTCCACGAACCGCATCGCCTCGGCGATGGCCCTGTGCCCCGCCCGCTCCCCGATCAGCCGGTGCATGTGCTGGCATACCCTTCGGTACGCCGGATGGCCCTGGGGGGTGGTCCGAAGCTCGAGGACGTGCATCGCCTCCCGCGCGTTCATCTCCATGACGAACCGGATGCGGTAGGCCATCGAAACAGCGTACGGAGCGACCTGCCGCATGCCTCGTTCGACCAGGTGGCCGAAGAGCTCGGCCGATCGCGACATCACTTCGTCCCAATCGGCGCCGGCCCCGGCGGCCTCGACGTCCGGCGATCGTTCGAACCCGTGGTCCGGCGACAGCGCCTGCCACTCGATGGTGAGTGGCCGGTGCCGCTGAAGGTCTCGGAACGCGCCGTAGTCGCACATGACGTCGAATCGGTACGACGTCCGCTCGAACGCCCGGCCCGGCTTGTGGCGGCGGTTGACGCGGTCCCCGACGTAGGCGTCCAGGGTGGCGACCCGCTGGTCGGGCGTCATCTTGCGTGCAGCATCGAGAAGCTGCTCGTCGGAAAGGCCGGTCGACGCGTACAGCGCGGCGGCCACGACCTTAGCCTCTCCGTCCGGGTCGAAGTCCGTGAGTGAGACCTCAGGGACTTCATCGGGCTCGATCCCAATCAGGGCGGCGTCGGCCCGCCGTGCCGTTGCCTCGCGAGTTTCCCGAAAGTAGTGGGTCCACCGCTCGCCCCGGTCCGCGCGATCGACACGGGTCAGGAACGCCGCGATGACCTTGCGCAGCTCCATGAGCATCAGGTCGGCGTACTCGCGGACCTCGGCCAGCGGATCGGCCCGCATGCGAAGCAGCAGGTGCTCGTACGACTGGGCCGTGGCAAAGATCCCGACGTTCGAAGTGGTCGCGGCCGGGAGCAATCCTCGAAGTGCGTCGCACGCGCGCGCCCGGATGGTCATCCGGTACGTGAAGTCGGAGTCACCGGGGTCCTTGGGAAACCGGTGCCGGTAGAAGTCTTGCAACGGCCCCAGCCACCTGGAGTAGGTCTCGAAGGCCAGATCCGCCGTCCGCCGGTACCGGTCTGCCATGTCGGGTTCCCCCAGGATCTCGGTGGGAACGTGGTACCGCCAGCGGTCCCCGGGCCGGTCGTCGTAGGCGACGTAGCGGGTGGACTGCTCCAGGTAGGCGGCGAGGCGGCCCCGCTCGAGCACCTTGGCGAGGAGCTGCGAGGCGCCCTCGCACGCGAGATGGACCGCCCCCAGCTGGGCGACCGAGTCGTCGCCGTACTCCAGGAAGACCCGGTCGTAGAGCTGCTCGGCTCGACCCACGCCCACCGCTGCCACCGCCGCCTCGCGATCCAGCCGCCCGGGGATCGCGGCGGCTCCCTCCGCGAACTCGTCGAGGAAGAGCCGGCGAAGCGACTTACCCGAACGCGAGTACCGCGCGAAGAGCGCACCCTTTACCACTTCCGGCAGGTTCACCAGTGCGAAGACCGGCCCGTCCAGGTTGGTGAAGTGTGGTGCGAGAACGGCCCGCTCGCGCTCGGTGAAGTTCTCGCTCACGCCGGAAGCCTATTCCTCCACCACGGTCCAGGAGCGGCTGTCCGGTGAGTCGTCGACGTTCCCCGCCAGGTCCACCGCCTGCACCTCGAACGTGTGGTCTCCTGGCTCGAGATCGTCATAGGTCTGGCCGGATTCGCACTCCTCGAACCCGCTCCCGTCC
>JACDCJ010000089.1 GCA_013817655.1 Actinosomnolentus pattersoniae (SeqCode) | reverse complement strand
CACCATCCCGGCGCTCACCCGCTCGCGGAAGCGGAAGACGTCGACCGGCGTCGAGGTGTAGATGGCGGAGGACAGGCCGTACCCGTGTCCGTTGGCGAGCCCGATCGCCTCGTCGAACGTCCCGAAGGTCGCCACGCCGACGATGGGCCCGAAGGTCTCTTTCCGGTAGAGGTCGTCCTCCATGGAGACCCCGTCCACGATCGTGGGATGGCAATAGAGCCCGGTGCCGGGGTCGCCGACGAAGCCCTCGCGAGGGTTTGACGAGGTAATGCGCCCGGTCCCACTTGAGCCGTGGACCTTGTGGGCGTCTTGGATCAGGTCCAGCCACCCGAGGAACCGCTCGCAGAACCGCTCGTTCATCATGGGGCCGTAGAGGACGTCGCGCATCGGGTCGCCGATCGCTGCTTGCTCCACCGCACCGGTGAACCGTGACAGGAACTCGTCATGGACCGACTCGTGGACGATCACGGTCCCGAGCGACGTGCACCGCTGCCCCGCGGTCCCGAAGCCGCTGAACAGCGCACCCTCGACCGCGAGATCGAGATCGGCATCGGGCATCACGACGAGCGGGTTCTTCCCGCCGAGCTCGAGGCAGGGGGACTGCAGGTGCCGGCCGCACAGCTCACCGATGCGGGCACCGACCTCGCTCGAACCCGTGAATCCGACCTTGTCGATGAGTCCCTGGTCAAGGCTCTGCTCGAGCCCGGCGAAGGTCGTCGGACCGTCAGTCAGTACCATGTTCAGGACGCCTTCTGGCAGTCCGGCGTGAAGGAACAGTTGCGCGAACGCCTCGGCGACGGCCGGCGCGTACTCGGCGGGCTTCCACACCACGGCGTTGCCGCATAGCAGGGCCGGCACCAGATACCAGGACGGAACGGCGACCGGGAAGTTCCCCGCCGTGATGATGACCGCGACGCCCACCGGGGTCCGGAAGGTGAAGAGTTGCTTGTCGGGCATCTCGCTCGGCACCGTCTGGCCGTAAAGCTGGCGGCCCTGCCCCAGGAAGAAGTTGCAGGTGTCGACCACCTCCTGCACCTCCCCGAGCGCCTCTCGGTACGGCTTGCCGATCTCTCGCGTGATGAGCCGGGCCAGGGCCTCATGGTTCTTCTCGACCAGGCGGCCGATCTGCTGGACGGCCACTCCACGGACCGGCGCCGGGACGGCGGCCCACGCGGGCTGCACCGCCCGCGCCACGCGGCAGGCCTCCGCGAACGTGCCGGCGTCCCCCAGCACGGCTCGAGCCACCACCTCGTCGGTCCGGGCCGGATTGGCGGAGGTGAGGGTCCGATCCGAACTCTCGCCTCGGGCTCGGCCGCCGATGAGCGAGCCGACCGTGAGGGTCCTCGTCGCCATGCAGACTATTGAATCACGCACGCTCGGCGTTCATCCGGCGGGTAGGGCCGCCGAGGAGGTGGCCGTGCTTGAGGGGCGGAGCTGGTCGGTTCGCTGGCCTCGGCTGGGTATTTGCTCCGGAAGGTCGCTGCCGATAACATCTAGGGACACCCCCAGTCGCCTCGGTGGCTGGGTGCGAGACCCGCTTCGGCGGGTCTCTGCGTTTCCGGGGCTCTTCACCAGTTCGCTGGCTTCCTGAAGGTTCCCTGAGCATCCGTTATCTCGACCGGGAACTGACAGGCTGCCAGGGTCCCTTTGCGCAGCTGCTTGAAGAAGCTGGGCTGGAGCGCCCGACTCCTCCTGGCCGGCGGGTGGGGATTCACGACGCCGACCTTGAGGCCGAACTCCGAGCGCGCCACCGCCACGGGCTCCTTCAGGTCCGAGTCGTTGGAGATCACCACGGCGGTGTCGCACCCCCCGCGGCATGCGTCGAGCATCAGGTACGTGGCGATGTTGACGTCGGATCCCTTCTCCTCGGTCTTGATGACCTCGACGGTGTTCGGCTGCCCCGGCGCTGGGTTCGCCAAGGGCATGCGCGTTGCGTGCGTGAGGTAGTGGCCGAGGTGCACCGACAAGTGCGGGATCGTCTCGAGGGCCCGGATGTAGGTCAGCTGCCGCTGGGGCTGCTGGGGATCTCCAGGACGAGCGCTCACGTGCGCGGTGAAGTACCTCACCCTCGTGACCTGATCCCGGGGGAGCAGCCGGCGGCAGAAAGCGTCGAGGTCGAGCCACTTGAACCTCGTCCCCTTCAGCGCGCCGTAGTAGAGGTTGAAGGCGTCGACATAGACGATCGTGCCCATCGCGCTCACACCCCAATCAGGTCAGGTCGAAGTCTCCCTCGCAGCCGGCCTTATCGAGATGTCCCTCGACGGCGCCATACGTCCGCGTGTGGGTTTCTGCCTCTTACCCATCGCCATTGATCGTCACCCAGAGGCCTCGATGACGGCGAGCGGTTGATCGGTGTCGACCACGTCGCCCTTCGACACGAGGACCTCCTTGACCACGCCGTCGTCATGAGTCTGGATCGAGTTCTCCATCTTCATGGCCTCGAGGATGCAGATCACGTCTCCGGCGGCGAGCGCCTGGCCGGGCTCCACGTTCACCTGGAGGATCGTCCCCTGCATCGGCGAGGTGACGACCTCTCCCGCCATGCTGCCCGCGGAGCGGGACCCCGAGGACGCGGGGGGCTGGGGAGCGGCGCGAAGCTCCTCGCCCCATAGAGCCACCGGGATACGCCTGCCGTCGACCTCCACGACCATGCGCAGCGGTTTCGCCTCCACCGTCGTATCGAAGTGGGCCGAGGCCTCCGGCTCCTGCCGGGAGAGCGGGTGCTCTGCGAGCGCTCGCTCCACCCATTTCGTGTCGGCCGTCGCCTCCCGGAACTCCTTCGTCTGCAGGACCCATTGATGAAAGGGCACGGTGGTGGGGATCCCCTCCACGCGCAGCTCGTCCAGGGCCCGAAGCATGCGCCGTCGAGCGATCTCTCGATCCTCGCCCCAGACGATGAGCTTCGCGAAGAGCGAGTCGTAGTCGCCCACCACCCGCCGGCCCTCTTCCACGCCCGAATCCAACCTTACGAACGGGCCCGAGGGTGGCCGGTACCGGGTGACGAGGCCCGGCCCGGGCAGGAAGTCCCGGTACGGATCCTCGGCGTTCAGCCGGCACTCGATCGCGTGTCCCCTTAGGCTCGGAGCGACCTCCACACGCTCCCCGAGCGCGACCAGGATCTGGAGCCGAACGAGGTCCAGCCCGGACACCATCTCCGTCACCGGATGCTCGACCTGCAACCGCGCGTTCATCTCCATGAAGTAGAAGGAACCGTCCTCCTCCAGCAGGAACTCCACGGTTCCGGCGTTCTCGTACCGAGCCGCCCGGGCGATGGCGAGGGCTGCCTCGCCTATTCGCGCGCGGAGGTCTTCATCCACGATCGGCGAAGGGCTCTCCTCGAGGAGCTTCTGATACCGCCGCTGGAGGGTGCAGTCGCGCTCTCCGAGGAACGAGTGATGCCCGTGGCGATCTCCGAGGACCTGCGCCTCCACGTGGTGCGCCTTGGCCATGTACCGCTCCAGGTACACCTCCGGCCTGCCGAAGTACGCCTGCGCTTCCCTCGCCGATCGCTCGACCGCCTCGCCCAGCTCGGACCTCGACTCGACCAGCCGCATTCCCTTGCCGCCCCCCCCGTATGCCGCCTTAACGACAAGGGGCAGGCCGATCCGGTCCGCCTCCCTGCCGGCGTCCTCGGGGGTGATGGGGTCGGCGGTTCCCGGAACTATGGGTGCGCCGGCGCTTTCGGCCGCTCTCCTGGCGGCCGACTTGTCGCCCATCATCACCATCGATTCCGGCGAGGGACCGATGAAGGTGAGACCCGCCTCGGCCACCGCCCGCGCGAAGTCCGCGTTCTCGGCCAGGAAACCGTATCCGGGATGCAGAAGGGTCGCGCCGCTGCGACGGGCGACGGCGAGGATCTTCGCGACGTGGAGGTACGACTCGGCCGGAGCCCGCTCGCCGAGGTGGTATGCGTCGTCCGCCATCTCCACGTGGAGAGACTCACGGTCGGCGTCCGAGTAGACCGCCACCGTGCAGATGCCCATCTCGCGGCAGGTTCGCATCACGCGGATCGCGATCTCGCCTCGATTGGCGACGAGGACCTTCTGGTCGCGCACGCGCGCGAGCATAGTCGAGCCCGGGGGCCGGCCGGGAAGTGGTCGCCTTTGCTCAGGTCTTCGGAGCGCGCCTCGACCATCGCCGTGAACTAGCTCGCCGAAGCGGCCACTGCTCGGAGCTGGCTTGGCGGTCACGCGGTTCGTCATCGCCGGCCTGCTCACGGCGGTCACGTCGTATGTCGCGAACGCCGTGGAGAAGAAGGCGGCCGCGTAGCTCACCATGGGAGTTCTGGGCCACTTTGTCCTTCGGGATCGGCCCCCGCCTTCATAGAGGCTCTTCCGCTGACTAGCCCCGGCAATGGCCCCGAAGCCGAGCGTGCAAGTCCAGTGGCGCGTCAGGAGGATCTTCTTCACCTACGGGAAGACAAGCCGGAACGCCTCGAGAGGTTCTGCGTCACCTCGGCCGTAGGCGCCAACTCCACCTGGATTCCGACCCAAGGGGAATGCTTGATCGGTCAGGGATTGTCAAGTGCAGGGCGATGGAAGTCGAGGGTTCGACAAAGTCTCAACATCAACCTATTCTGCTCGGCTTCACCCCCCTCTAGCAGCATCTTTGTCCCAAGCCCTCAAGTCTCGATCTAGGGAAACCCCCCTACCCGCTATTGACTCTTGACCTGATCTGTCTGGATCATTGAAGGAGGAGGTGCTGCATGAGCGCGATGGCTGCCGAGCGGCTACGTGAGCCTGAGCAACTATATGTGCCACTCGGGTATACGCCGGAAGATGCCGACCGCATCCGGGAGAACTTGACGGAGGAACAGGGCCGGGAGTTCTGGCGGCAGCTCATGAATGCGATCAAGAGGGCGAGGAATGAGGGTGATCTACGAGCGATCAACCTTGTCGTTGAGTCGTGGTACCGAACCCTGCTCTTCGCGAGTCGCCCCCACTTCGATGACTTGTGGGACGGGGCGCAACGGACGGACGGCCCGAGGCTTAGTCCTGAGGATGTGCGGCGTCGGCGGTCTCAGAGAGATAGGTGAGGCGGCCGCGCTGGTATTACATCATCGGTCCGGGGGTCCTCGACTACGTAGATGGATTCGCGCCTAACGACGTGTACAACGCCTTTTATGACTTGATCGAGGCATTGCAGGTGGGGCCGTATCCCGACGATGATCTGAGCTTGGGGGTGCTAGAGCTCCGCGATCCATCGAAGCCGAATGGATTCAGCGCGCCGTTCAACAGGGGCTTGGTTGCCTACCAGGTGATGCTTGACCAGCCCGTTATCAAACTCGTTGATGTCTTCTGGATGGACGACGATGGCGAGGGACTTGACTACGGGCTCTGAGACCCAGCCCGCTCCCAGCGCGCCCGTGCCGCCTTCTTGGCGATCTCTTGTCGACGTGTTCTGGTAAGTTTCGCCGCCCGCGCCGGCCCACCCTTGAGTCCGCCCTTGCGTCCGAGAGCGACCGCAGCCGGGTCCTTCTCGGGCTCCGTGGGAGCCTCTGGCGCTTCGCCTGTCGCCTCGTCTACGATGGCCCGAACGAGGGGGTTCACGTCGCGGGGCTTCTTGCTTGACCGGTTAGGCATGCCTAGAATGGTAGCACCGGACAAGGGAGGCGAGGGGAATGGCGTACAAGGTGTACCTACCAGCGGGTGACGGATGGGCTCAGCTGAAGAATAAGGGCATCACCATCTACATCCGCGACCAGCAGGACAAGCCGGTTGGACGGCTGAGAATCGGCAGGGCTACGATCGAGTGGGCTCCGAGGAGCCTGAAGATGGGCGGACCGAACACTCATTCTCGAGGGTGGGCCTCGCTGATCGAGCTGCTCGAATCCTGAGTCGACCCCTCAAACGGATCGACTACCGCTCAGCGGGACGCCCTGCAGACCAGAGGGGCTTCTCGTGTTCCCGCGTGTTCTGCTCCTTCAGCAGCTGCTTGACCTCCTCGAGTTGCGTGCGGATCTCGAGGAGACGTTCGTCAACCGAGGTCTCGGCGTCGCGCTCGACGAAGAAGGACGCGAGCGAAGCGGTCAGCAGGCCGAAAAGGCTGATCCCCATGACCATGAGCACGACGGCGATCCCGCGACCGACCGCTGTGACCGGAAAGCGGTCTCCGTAGCCGACCGTCGTGACGGTTGTAACGGCCCACCAAAGGCCGTCCGAGAGTGATCGGATGTTCGAGTCTGTGGCCGAACGTTCAACCTCGGCAATCGCGACGGCGCTTCCGGCGATGACCGCTGCCGCCACGACGAGCGCATAGTGAAGCTTGTGCCGCGTCAAGACGACCCGGGCCGCTGTGGCTCCGCGAGCGACGGCGCTCAGGGCCCGTGCGGCCTGCAGCAGACGCAACGCCCTGGCAGAGCGTGCGATTCGAAGTGGCCGAAGGAACGGCACCACGATGATGAGCAGGTCGATCAGGTTCCGACGGACGAAAGTTCCCTTGGCCGGGGCGAGGTACAGCCGAATCCCGTACTCGGCGGCGAAAGCTCCCCAGATGATCCACCCGATGCCCTCGAGCGTGACCTCGGTGTCCCGGGACACGTCGAGGAGAAGCGGTATCAAGAGCACGGGGATGAACGCCAGAGCAAGCATGAGCATGGGCAGCGCTGTCTGGCGTTCGAATCGGTCCAATGCTTCGGAGGATCGCGTTAGAGGCATTCGGGACGGAAGACCGTCTCCTTGAGGAGCCGCGACACGTCCGTCTTCTCGACCGTTTGTCCCGTGCGCCTTTTGATCTCGCGTTTCAGGGCCGTCAGAACCGGCTCCGTCAGGAGGGACGAAGCAAGCGACTTCGGCGACGTAGCGGCCTTCGTCTTCCAAAGTTCGTCGATCTGGCGACGCTTGAGGGATTCGCGAGCGAGGTAGAAGAGGGCGTTCGTCTTCTGGGCGGCGGTCTCATCACTGAGAAGGTTCAGGTCCAGGGCGAGGTCGATCACCACGGGAAGCCCGCCAGT
Source organism: Actinosomnolentus pattersoniae (SeqCode) (assembly GCA_013817655.1). Classification (GTDB taxonomy): domain Bacteria; phylum Actinomycetota; class UBA4738; order UBA4738; family UBA4738; genus JACDCJ01. Next base: position 747 of record JACDCJ010000089.1, on the reverse strand, counting down.
GATGTGGTAGACCTGCCAACGCGCCCCGTTCGTGAGGACGATCCATTCGACGCCCTCATTGACGGCGTACATCTCCACTTGGCGGAGGTGGCGGACGGACAGCTTCGTGGTCGCTCGCTTGGTCTCGATGAACGCTACCAGCTCATGATCGATCCGGACCCCGTAGTCGGCGAACTCCCCCCGGACCGCATACTCGGTCGTCAGGTCGCTGTACTTGTCGTATCCAAGTCCGTCGCAAAGGAAGTCGGTGACCAGGAGCCGAGTGTCGCCTTCGTTGGCGTCCCTCTGGACCAGCTCGGCCAGTGGCTTGCTGAACCGCTTGATTGCCGTTCGCAGCCGCTCCTTGGCCTCCTGCTCCCACTTCGGCCCGGAACGCGGCTGCCGCTTGGCTGGGCGGTCAAGAACCGGTTTGGTCTCGGCACCGATCTGTACAGGGGGAACGTCGGGGGGAACGCTGCTCATTGTCCGACCTCCGCGGGCGCCTGGGACGGTGTGTCCGAAGCGTAGCGGCTGGATCCTGACAGGGTCAACCAAGGAAACCCTGGGCGGCGCCTCAGAACTCGCCGAGGCTTGCGTAGAAAGCTCTCGTCCTAGCCGACGTGCTGTTAGCGAGGATGTTGTCCTGGCGGGCGTCCTTCGCCGCCTCCACACGATCTAGCCCGTGTGGCTCACGTTACGACCGGACACTTTGCGGGGTGAACTCATCGACATCCCATCCTTTCATGACGAGGAGAGCGGGTTGGTCGG
>JACDCJ010000219.1 GCA_013817655.1 Actinosomnolentus pattersoniae (SeqCode) | reverse complement strand
GGCGGCCGCCTAACCCGGCCTTCCGGTAACCTCGATCGCAGTGCAGACCACGCTCGAGGAAGCCGCCAAGCACACGGTTCGCCTTTCGGTGGAAGTCGCCCCCGACGAGTTCTCGCGCGACCTCGACCGCGCCTACCGGAAGGTCGCCGGAGAGGTCAAGATCCCCGGCTTTCGAAAGGGGAAGGTCCCGAAGCGGATAATCGACGCTCGCATTGGCCGCGAGGCGGTGCTCCAGGAGTTCATCGAGGAGTTCGTGCCGGCCTATTACCTGCGAGCCCTGAGGGAGCACGACCTGGCGCCGATCGCCGATCCGGAGATCGATCTCGAGGTCCAGGACCTCCTCGACGGCAAGCCGCTGCGATTCACGGCGACCGTCGAGGTGAGGCCCCGTCTTGCGCTACGGCCGGAACAGTACCGTGGGCTTAATGTCGAGGCGCCGTCCGCCGAGCCGACCGAACGAGAGGTCGACGCGTTCGTCGACCGGCTGAGGGAGCGCTTCGCCGAGCTCGAGGTCGTGTCCCGGCCGGCCCGCCCGGGGGACTACGTGCTCGCCGACGTCCGTGCCTACCGGCACGAGCAGGAGATTCCCCAGGCGACTCGGGTCGGCTTCCTGTCCGAGGTGGGGAGCCAGGACCTCGTCCCGGAGCTCGACCGGGAGCTCGAGGGCAAGCGAAAGGGCGAGATCCTCAAGTTCAACGCGACGTTGCCGGAGGGCTTCGGGGAGGTCTCAGGCTCCGAGGTCTCCTTCCAGGTTCTGGTGAAGGAGGTCAAGGCGAAGAAGCTCCCTGTGGCGGACGAGGAGTTCGCGCGCACGGCGTCCGAGTTCGACACCCTCGCCGAGCTTCGAGACGACATCCGATCCAAGCTCTCGGCGATCAAGGAGGCCGAGAGCCGCGCCGTGCTGCGAGACCTCGCTCTCAACAAGGCTCTGGAATCGGTGGACGTCGAGCTCCCCGATCGGCTGGTAGACGAGGAGACGGAGCGCCGGGTGCAGTCGGCGACCGAGCGCGCGGAACGGAGCGGGACCACGCTCGAGGCGGCCCTTAAGACCCAGGGCTGGGACGAGCTTCGGTTCCGTTCGGACGCCCGCTCCCATGCCGTCCGGGCGCTCAAGGCCGACCTGGTCCTCGAGGCCGTCTCGCGCCAGGAGTCGTTGCGGGTGGAGCCCGAGGAGCTCGATCGAGAGGTTCGCGGCCTGGCGCAGGAGATGGGGCGCGACCCCAAGGAGGTCCGCCGGCTCCTGGAACGCTCCGGGCAGATCGTGACACTGGCCGGTGATATCATCCGCTCAAAGGCTCTGGACCTGATCGTCGACTCAGCGAACGTGACCTCAATGGAGACCTCGGGCGCGGCCTAGCCCGAGTTGCAGCGACCCCGCGAAGAAGGGAACCCCGATGAATGACATGCGCGATTACCTCGTCCCGATCGTGATCGAGCAGACGAACCGAGGAGAGCGCTCGTTCGACATCTACTCCCGGTTGCTCAAGGATCGGATCGTCTTCCTCGGGACCCCGATCGACGACGCCACGGGCAATCTGATCATGGCCCAGCTCATCCACCTGGAGAGCGAGGACCCCGACAAGGACATCAACCTCTACATCAACTCGCCCGGGGGCGACATCACGTCACTGTTCGCGGTCTACGACACCATGAAGTACATCAAGCCGGACGTTTCCACCATCGTCATGGGGCAGGCGGCCTCGGCCGCGGCCGTGCTGCTCGCCGCAGGCACGAAGGGCAAGCGTTACGCGCTCCCTCACTCCCGCATCCTCATCCACCAGCCCCACGGCGGCGCCCAGGGGCAGGCGGTGGACATCGAGATCCAGGCTAAGGAGATCCTCCGCTACCGCTCCCTCCTGGACCAGATCCTGGCGGAGCACACCGGGCAGCCCATAGAAAAGATCAAGCACGACACAGACCGCGATTTCATCATGACGGCCGAACAGGGCAAGGAGTACGGGATCATCGACGACGTGATCACGACCCGAAAGGTGGCCGCGAAACTGGCGGCCGCGGCTTCGGCGGCATCGTAGACTACGGCCACCGTGGAGGGCGGCAGTTCCGGCAGGAACGAGGCCCGCAGGGGCGTGGAGGGGACGGGACGCGATGGCGAAGTTCGGTGATTCCGACCTTCTGAAGTGCTCGTTCTGCGGCAAGTCGCAGAAGCAGGTCAAGAAGCTCATCGCCGGCCCCGGGGTCTACATCTGTGACGAATGCATCGACCTCTGCAACGAGATCATCGAGGAAGAGCTCTCCGAGACTGCCGAGCTCAAGCTCGAGGAGCTCCCCAAGCC
>JACDCJ010000088.1 GCA_013817655.1 Actinosomnolentus pattersoniae (SeqCode) | reverse complement strand
CGGGTGGAGAGGTCCACCTTCGTGGCTTCCTGGTGAAGCAGCTCGGCTTCGAACCGCGCCGCTTGCTTCTCCATCTTCTCCATCAACTCGGGCCCGAGAACCGCGTCGGGGAAGCCGGGATAATTCTCGACCTCCGTGGTCAGCATGAGCTGGCCCCCCGCGTCGATGCCCTTGAGCACGAGCGGCTTGAGGTTGGCACGCGCCGCGTAGAGCGCCGCGGTGAGCCCGGCAGGGCCCGATCCGAGGATGACGACGTCTCGCTCCACCACGGCGGCCATTGTCCCATTCAACCATTCGGCCCAGGGGCGTTGTTCCCCCGCGGGCGCTAGACGGGTACGTCGATCCCGTACAGCAGCCTGCAGCCGACGCGGCTGACCGCGACGAGGCGGAACAGCGGGGCGGTGCCGCGATCCGAGAGGTAGCCTGCGATGAACGCCGGCGTTCCCTCGAAGGACCCGATCTCGAGGTAGCTGAGGCGGGCGCCGGCCGGGGCCTCGGCGGCGCGTCCGAGGCATTCCCGCTCCCCGCCGGCCAGCTCTTGGGCCGTCCCGAAGGAGTTGTCGGTAGCCCCCGGGCCCGTCGGCTGAGTGGGGCTGCGGCCGGGCTCACTCGCCAACCGGCCCGCGAGTGAGGAAAGGGACTGCCGAGTTCGGTCGGGCGCGTCATCAAGCGGGCTCTCGTCGCCCTCGCTCACTGCGCCGCCCTCGGGCCCCACGGCCCTGCCAGCGGTGTCGGCGGCGCCGTCTCCACCGCGGGTCAGCACGTCGGGTCCGGAGACCAGCAGTACCGCGGCGAGGCATGCCGCGGCCGCGAGTCCGGCTGCCCACCCCGCTCGCTGCCAGACCTTCGCGTCCCGCCCGCGCCGCCGTCTGGCGGCAGGGAACGTCGCGACGGGGGCGGAAACCGCAGCCGCCTTCTCCCGGCTCCCCGTCCCGGAGGCTTCACCGCGGCCCGAGGCGAGAGCGAGGACGGCGGGGACAACACCGGGGGGTTTCAGCTGGGGGAGGCCGGTGAGCGCGAGGCGTCCGGCCCGCGCGAACTCGACCTCCTCGCGGCACGTCGAACAGAGCGCGACGTGCCGTTCGACGAGAGCGCGGTCGCCCTCGGCCAGGTCGCCCTCGACGAAGGCCGCCAGCAACTCGTCCGGGTGCCAGACCGCCCTCCGATCGCTCATACCTGTTCCCTCATGTGGCTTCGACCGCTCCATGCATCGGTTGTCCGGGTGCTCCAGTTCCCCGTAGGGTCCGCGGGTTGGACGGAGCGCCCGGCTCCCGAGGTTCCCCCCGGCGCGAGAGTGAGCGCCCGAGCGCCACCCTGGCGCGATGGAGACGGGACTTGACCGTGCCCAGAGGAACGCCCAGCGCTTGGGCGATCTCCTCGTACGGAAGCCCCTGTACGTCGTGCATGACCAGGACCGAGCGGAACTCGGCCGGCACGTCGAGAAGTGCTCTTTGCACATCCACCGCGTCGGCCGCCGCGTCCGCGTGGTCGGGCGCGGGAGGCGGCTCCAGCTGCTCTTCCGCAGAGGCTAGCACCGGAGCCTTCTTTCGGAGTATGTCGTAACAGGCGTTGACGGTGATCCTGTGGATCCAGGTGGTGAAGCTCGAATCTCCCCTGAAGGCGCCGAGGTGCCGGTAGCACGAGAGGAACGCCTCCTGGGTTGCGTCTCGGGCGTCCTCCGGACGCCCGATCATTCGGTAGGCGAGGTTGTAGACGCGCCGTTCGTGGCGTCGCACGAGGGTGGCGAACGCGCCTTCGTCACCTTCGCAGAACCGGCGCACGAGCTCCGTATCGGGGGGCCCCTCCTCCCGATCCGGAGCCATCAGGAGGCCGTCCCCACCACGGTCACATCTTCGATCGCCGCTCGAAACCGACCCCCGTCCGGGGCGAGCTCCGTGATCCAGATGAGCAGGCCCTCGGTCTCGACCGATTGCAGGTCGACGGAGATTCTGCCCCCGTCTCCCACCGTGAAGGAACTGCGGCCCGAGAGGCCGGTCAGTGCCTGAGAGGGTCGCTCGAACGGTCCCTCCTTTAGCTCGAACTGCCATCCGGACAGGGGGCTGGAGATGACGATCCGGCTCACGCGCTGGACCCCACCGAGGTCGAGCCAGAGCCCCACCCCCTGCTTCAAGCCCCCGAGGGAAGCCGAGTTGTAGCCCTCCGTCTCCCATGAGCTATCGGGGTTCCCGTCGATGGCTCCGCCGACCTCCTCCGGACGCTCCGCGCCATCTCCCTCGGGGTCGAAGTCTCGCGCCTGCCGCACGGGCAGCTCGACGCCCGAGGGCCTGCCAGCACGGGGCGAAGCCTGAGGCTCCTCCCCTTCATCGAAAGGTCCGCCGAGACCGAGCCGTCCGACCGTCAGGCCGACCGCGATGACGGTGCCCGCCAGAAGGAGCACGATCAGGGGAACCAGCATCCACGAGCGGAACAGCGAGGACGATCGCTCCGGCTCCTGAGGCCTCAGGTGGATCCGTTGCGTCGCCATCGGGTCCTCTGCTCCCACCTGGAGGTGGAGCGCCGCCGCCATGGCCTCGGCTGTGGGAAAGCGCTCATCCGGTCTCGTCGCCATTGCCTTCATCACAACGGCCTCGACCCGTCGGGGGATGTCCGGACGAATCGCCCGGGGCGGCAGCGGCTTCGACGTGAGCCGCATCATGGCCGTCGCCACGTCGCTCTCGGCGACGAACGGCGCTCGCCCGCTCAGCATCTCGTACAGCACGACTCCGGTCGAGTAGACGTCGGATCGGCCATCCACGTCGCCCCCCTGAACCTGCTCCGGGGAGAGGTACCTCACGGTGCCGAGGACCTGCCCCGTCGTCGTGATGTCACCGCCTGCGAAAGCGGCCCTCGCGATGCCGAAGTCCGTTACCTTCACCCTTCCGTCGGGGCTTATGAGGACGTTCGCGGGCTTCACGTCCCGATGGATCAGCCCGTTGGAATGGGCGAAACCCAGAGCCGAGAGTATGGGCGTGATCAGCTCCACCGCCCGGGGTGCCGGGAGTGGCCCCGCCTCGTCCATGAGCTCCCGGAGAGTCGACCCGCCGAGATCCTCCATGACGATGTAGCAAACGTCGTCCTCGATCCCGGTGTCGAATACGCTAACGATCGAGGGATGCGTAAGGCGGGCGGCGGAAACCGCCTCTCGACGAAACCGTTCGAGAAAGTCCGGATCGCGGGCGAGATCTTCCCGCAGGATCTTCATCGCTACCGGCCTCGCCAGCACTTCGTCCCGGGCCCGCCAGACCGTGGCCATGCCGCCCGCGGCTATGGCCTCTTCCAGCACATAACGACCGGCCAGCCGTCGATGTGGCGCGATCGCCTCCATGGGCTTTCAGTGTATCCACGGCCCGATCCGGAGGGAGACCGAACCGGCTCAGGACCCGTCACGAGACCGCGCGAAACGAGCTCCGACGAGGCGGCGGACGACCGACAGCTCCTCGATGCGAAGGAGCGCGGACGTGCCCAGGAAGGCGGCCCCGCCCGCGCCAAGCGCGGCTCCCACCTGAAGGAGCTGGGCCCCCAACCCTTCGGCCCCCAGCGCGCTCTCCACCCAGCGCGATGCGAGGTACGCGGCCGCGCCCGTGGCGCAACCCGCGAACGCGACCCGAGCCAGCGACGCCATCAGCCGTCGCCCCTCCAGCCCGCCGAGGCGGCGCCGAAGGATCGCACCCGCGACCAGCGCGGCCGCCGTGTAAGCGATCGCGTGGGCGAGCGCGAGGCCCGGCACCCTGAGGCGGGGGAACAGCACGAGCACGAGCGCGATGTTGAGGCCGACGGTGCAGGCCTTGATTAGCGCCGGCGTCCGGGTGTCCTGCATCGCGTAGAAGGCTCGAAGGAATAGCTGGAACGCCGAGAACGAGAAGAGGCCCGCCGAGAAAGCGACGAGCACGCCCGCCACGAGGGTCGTGCTCGTCTCCTGGGCCACGCCGTGCTGGAGCAGCACGCGAACGATCGGCACCGCGAGCGCGAGGTAGCCGAAGGAGGCGGGGACCACTATGAAGGCGGTTGCCCGGATCCCCTGTGCAAGCTGGGATCGAAACGCGGCCCGATCGCCCTCCGCCCAGAAGCCGGATAGGGATGGGAGCAGCGCGGTCATGATCGAGACCGCGAAGATCGCGTGGGGGAGCTGAAAAAGAATGAACGCTGCGGTGTAAGCGGCCACCCCGCCCTGCACCTCACCCGCGAAGACGATCACCACCAGGAAGCCGACCTGGTTGATGAGCACATACGTGAACGCCCAGCCCGCGAGTCGCCCGATGCGCCGCAGCCCGGCGTCCCGCAGGTCGAGCGTCCACCGCAGGCGGAACCCCAGCTTCCGCAATGACGGCCAGAGGGCGAGGGTCATGGCCGCGACTCCGAGCGTGGTCCCCACGGCGAGGACGTATCGCTGGGCGGTGGTGATGCCCGATGGAGTGGGTTCGGCGGGTCCGGGAAGGGCGGCGAACACGAAGAACGTGGCGGCGACGACCAGGTTGTTGAGGATGGGAGCGAACATCGGGACGGAGAAACGGCGGTGGGCGTTCAGCAAACCGGTCGCGACGGCCCCGAGCCCGTAGAAGACGATCTGAGGCATGAAGAGGAGGAGGAAGAAGGACGCCAGTGCCTGCATGGCCTCCCGTTCCGGGCCGGCAACCTGGACGGTGTAGAGGCGGACGATCAGTCCGGAGCCGATCATGCCGGCCACCATCACGAGGCCGAGGAAGAGCAGGGCGAAGGTCATCACGGCCTGGGCCGTGTGCCATGCGGCCTCCCGCCCCCGCGTCTGCAGCCACTCGACGAACACGGGCACGAAGACCGAGGAGAGGATCCCGCCCAGGGCGAGCTCGTAGATGATGTTCGGTGTGGTGTTCGCCACCTGATAGGCGTCCGCCAGCCGGCTCTCCGCCACGCCGAGCGCGTACGCCATCGCCGAGACGCGAAGGAATCCGGTCGCGCGGGAGAGCGTCGTGCCCACCGACATGACGGCGGAGTGACGGACGAAGGAACCCGCCGCGCCCGGGCTCACGGTCTCCGCCGAGGCAGGAACCTCCTCCCCCACCAGGCCAAGAGGAACAGGGCGGCTCCGATCGTGACGAACAGCGCGACGCGATTGTAGGCAGTCGAACGGACCAGCACCTGCGCTTCGCTAATCGTATCGGGAGTCGGGTCGCCACCGAGGGTCTGGATCTGAACCTTGATGGGCAGCAACCCCGTGGTGCGAGCGCTTACGGCGAAGCGGACGATCCGGTCCTCGGGTGGGAGAAGGATGGTGGCCGTGTCCCCGTCCACGAACTCGAGCCGGCGATCCGAGACGAGGCGGACCCTGACCCGAAGCTCATGCCCCGTGTCGTTGCGGACCTGGACCGGGATGACGCCGCTTCGTGAGGTGAGCGTGAAGGTCTGGCTGGGGATCGTCACCCTGGAGTAGATTCGGCGGATCGTGGCCGAGACCGCGTCGACGAACATCGTGCCGAGATCCGGGCGCGCCACGAAGGTTCCCCCCTCCGCCAGGAACAGGTGAGCGCGGAGCCGCTCGGTTACGGGGTCGGGCTCTTGCAGCGTGTCCTCGAAACGGCGGAGCTGGCCCTTACCTCGTTGGACGCTGGCGACATAGCTCGGGTCCAGGGCGGGGTAGGAACGCGGCGACATGACGGCCCGGCCCTGCGGGTCGATGTCATCGACGAACGCTTCCGCGGCAAGCGGGCGCAGCCACGGAGATGAACGGACGAGCGGGGCGAAGGCCTCGAAGAACTCCGCGGGATAGGGCGACCCCTCGCCGAAGAGGACCGCCGCGCCACGACCGGGCGTTCCCGGGAACTCGAACCACATGGCCGCCAGCCAGCCGAGGGCGGCATGGGCTGCGAGCCGGGGATCGGCCGACGCGGCTGTGGCCACGAGCGGCAGCCCCGGGTCGGGGACCACGGCCGAGACCGCCTCCGACCCGCTCGAGAGCCGGACGACCGCCGGCGCGCTGAAGGTCGGATCGAGCGGAGGTGGAACGAGCCCCTGATCGAGCAGGACCGTACGCGCTCCGCTGCTCACGAGGCGCACGAGCGTCCCCGGATCGAGGTGCGAGAGTGGCGGACGGATAACCGTGGTCGTGGGCGAGACCCCGAGAGCCTCACGGACGAGAGTCCGTCCCCGCGATAGCAGCGGGCCGAAGTCCTTCCCGAGGCCGGCCTTGAACAACGCGGGGAGGCTCGGGTCGCCGAACGGGTAGGCGACCGTCTCGATCTCCGGCCGTCCGGCCACTTCCCTGAGCATCCCGAGCACGGCCGTGGCGTCCGCCGCCCCGCTGCTTCCCGCCGCGACGGTCCGCAGTTCACCGCCGGGTGGTGACACCTCATAGCCGTCCGCCATGCTCGTCAACTGGTCGAGGAGCGCGGACGAAGGAGCGATCGTGGCAGGCACTCCCTCGATGTTCGAGAGCGCCTCGGCCATCGCGCGAAGGCGCCCTCCGGGGGCGAGGTCGCTCTCCAACGCTTCCGAGAGGAAGACCCCGTCGGGGCCGTGATCGATCGGGGCGGCCATGATCCACGTCCATGCGAGGCTCAGAGGGACCTTCGCGGGCTCGATCAGGAAGATCATGGGCGAGCGAAGCGTGGCCACCGGCGCGTCGTGCGATCGGAGCTCGATCTCGAGCGGGTACAGGGCGCTCTCGCCCCGGTTCGTCAGCAGCTCCAGGGGCTGTTGGAGTCCGAACGTTCGCGACTCGCCCGGGTCCAGGGCTCCCTCCCGGACGAACGGATAGGTGAAGAACGAGCTCGTGGCGTCCGCGCGGAGGGACAGCTCGTAGGCGGACCTCGACCTCGCCGGGGTCCTGATGGTGAGCGCGATGCTGAGCTGCTCCAGGCGCTCTGAGGAGTCGTTCGTCGCACGAACCACGATCTCCAGGGGGCGCTCAGGACTGTTCCATGGAGACTGCGATTCGAGGGCCAGCGAAACGACCCCCGCCTGGGCCGAAGCGGGGGGGGCGGGCCAGGGAGCGCCGGCGAGGGACGCAACCGTTCCCAGGGCCGCCAGGACCCGCCACGGCCAGGACGGGCTCATTCGGCCCCTTCCGCCGCGAGCGCCTCCATCGCCCGGCGCAGGACGTCCTGCTCCCCACGGTAGGAGGCCGTTCGAACCGCTTCGTCAGGCGGGAACCACCGCACCTCCTCCATCTCGGAATCGCGCTGGGAGAAGTCTCCGCCAGCGGCCTCCATGAGGAAGAAGGACACCGTCTTGTGGACGCGATCGCCGTTCCAGACGTACCAGTAGGAGATGTCTCCGAGCGGCCTCCGCACTTCGGCCCTCAGGCCGGTTTCCTCCAAGACCTCTCGGACGGCGGTGTCCTCGGGACTTTCCTCGGCCTCGACGAGGCCCTTCGGAAGGCCCCACGCGAGGGATCCTCGGGCGCTCCTGCGGGAGGCCAGGACGACCTCGGCACCGCTGCGGGCCGAGCGCAGGACCACGCCCCCGGCTGAATGCTCGAACCTGGTTCCGCCTCTGCGCTGTGGCATCGAACAGCAGTATCTCGCAGCACGAGTCGGGGGATGCGTAGGGGGGTGCCGGGGATCGGGCGTCTTCTAGCGGGAACCGCCCTTACGCCCGATCTTCTGGTAGTGCTCGACCCCGTACCTCCGCTTCGTGGTTTCGCCGCCCTTCTTCCCGCCGATGCGGCCGATGCGGCCGAAGAACTCCTGGCCGTGTCGCCGCTTCGTCGTGAGGCCGCCTTTGCGCCCTGCCTCGCTTCGCGACATCTTGCC
>JACDCJ010000218.1 GCA_013817655.1 Actinosomnolentus pattersoniae (SeqCode) | reverse complement strand
TTCCGACAACGATCGTGCGATATCCCATATATCCCGCCTCGGTCAGATCGTTTGCGTGGCCTCTGTCCCGGCCCTCACTCGATCACCAGCGTCCCGACCATCTGGACGGGGTGCACGTCGCAGACGAACGAGTACGTGCCCGGTGGTTGTGCCGGGACCTCATAGGTCAGCTCGTCGGGCCCGGTGATTATCTCTCCCACGAACACCTGGAAGGCCTGGGCGCCGCCCGGCTGCGGGTAGATCGAGACGTTGTGGGGGACGCCCGCGTCCTGGTTGTCGAACGCGATCGTGAAAGGCTGCGAAGCGGGAGCGCTCAGGCGGTCGGTGTCGAACGCGATGTTGCGCGCGGCGACCGCCACCTGTCCCGGCTCCTGATCCGAGGTCGTCGACGCGGAGAGGCCGAGCGTGGGCTTGAACATCATCAGGTACAGGATGACGAGCAGCGCGCCGAACCCCAACACGGCGACCGTGATCGGACGCCGTGACCGCAGGATCCTGTCGAACTCCTCCTCGCTCACCGCCTCCGATCCCCCCGCGAGAGCTCTCGCGACCAGACCCACCCGCCGGTAGTACGGGCGAGCCAGCAGCAGCATCGCGATCGAGGTCAGGATGAGGACCGCGAGCGCTGCCCAGATCCAGCCCTCCGACCACCATTCGCCGAGAAATCCCGCGACCACCCCCCCGAGCAGCAGGACGAGGAGGGAGACGTAGAAGGCTCGGATGGACGAGCCCGAAAGCGCGAGCAGGTCGCCGATCCGGCGTGGGTCTCGCTCCGTTCGCAACTGGAACGTGATCGCAACGGAGACGCCGTGAGCGACGAGGAACCCGAAGACGCCGACGATATGGAGGAACACCCACCAGCGATACACGAGTCTTCCGAAGCCCTCCAACGAGGAACGATCCGACGCGCGATTGTAGGGAGAATCCGTGTTCGTGGCGATGGAACCCCGCTTCGAGGGGGTCGTAGACTGTCGCCACGCGGGGGAGCTCGGTGGCACCGGGCTGAGAGGCCGGCTTCGTGGCCGGCGACCCCAGGAACCTGATCCCGGTAACGCGGGCGTAGGGAGACGACGATGGCGAAGGCTGGCAACGCGGCCGCGGGACGTCCGGTAGCTGATCTCGCATCCCCCCCCGCCGACATTCGTCCCGTGCCGCCAGCGCAGCGACGCCTTTCCGGCTTCGACATCGGCATCCTCTGGGCGGACCTCTCGATCGGCCTGCTCGTGATGCTGACCGGGGCCCTCCTCGTAATCCTGGGACTGGACCTCCCCACCGCCCTGCTCGCGATCGGCGTGGGAAGCGTGCTGGGATGCATCCCCCTCGCGCTCGTCGGCCTGGCGGGCAGCCGGGAGGGCGTCCCGGGGATGGTCCTGTTCCGGCCGATCCTCGGGCGGCGAGGCTCCTACCTCCCGTCGGCGCTGAACATCGTGCAGCTCGTCGGGTGGACGGGGTTCGAGTTCTGGGTGATGAGCCTCGTCGCCGACCAGATGTCTGAGCGGCTCCTGGGCTTCTCGTCCTACTGGCTCTGGCTGGGGGTGGTGGCGTTCGGATGCACAGCGCTCGCCCTCGGCGGCCCAGTCCTCGTGGTCCGGGCGTGGCTGGAGCGATTCGGCGCGTGGGTCCTGGCGGCTGTCGGCGCGTGGATCACGTTCCGGGTTCTTTCCTCGGCCGACCTCGCCTCGCTCTGGTCACGCCCGGGAACCGGAGGCCTCTCCCTCGTGCTTGCGGTGGACCTCGTCATCGCGCTCCCGGTGTCCTGGCTCCCGCTCGTGGCCGACTACAACCGCTTCGCGCGACCGGGGGCCTCGGCCACGGCGGGAACGTTCTTCGGCTACCTCTTCGGGAACGTGTGGTTCTATGGGCTGGGGGCGCTCCTCGTCCTCGCCGCGGGCCTGCAGGACGTCTCCCCCGCCGGCGTCGGAGACGCTCTCGCCGTTCTGACGGGCGGGTGGGTGGTCCTGCTTGCGCTCCTCGTCGGCGAGACGGACGAGGCGTTCGCCGACATCTACTCGGCGGCAGTGTCCAGCCAGAACCTGAGCGGCCGGATCCCTCACCGCCTCGCGGTGGTGGCGGTCTCGGTAGCCGGTGTGGGACTCGCAACGCTGCTCGGCCTGCGGCCCTCCGTGGCCTTCGACGCGTACGAGGGTTTCCTGTTCCTCCTGGGATCGGTCTTCGTCCCGCTCTTCGGCGTCTTCGTCGCCGACTACTTCGTGATCCGTCGGTGGCTTCCTCGACCCGAGCGCGACGGCGGCTGGCGCGGGGCGGCCGGGGCCCGCACCATGACATGGCCCGCGGTCGCGTGGCTC
>JACDCJ010000087.1 GCA_013817655.1 Actinosomnolentus pattersoniae (SeqCode) | reverse complement strand
CCCCTTCTGGCAGCTCGCGATGTGGCGTGGTGCGTGGCCGAGACGGATGAGGCGCCCTTCCTCGGCGATAGCCTGCAAGGCGGTCCGTTCGTATATCTCCGCCTTCGAAAGACCGACTACACGGACGAGGAGTCCCACGCCTGGGCGCGACGGATCTCGAGCGCGCTGTCCGAGGGGACCGACGTCTACTGCTACATCAAGCACGAGGACAGCGCCGCCGGCGTCGACATCGCCGAGCGACTCGGCCGCCACGTGGCGGGGCTCGCGGCGGATCACGCCGCCGGGTCGCCCCGGGCCCTCAGGAAGCGGCGGCCTTCTTTCGAGCGGCCGGCTTCTTCTCCGCCGCGGCCTTCTTCGTCGCCTCAACGGATGCCTTCAGGGCCTCCATGAGGTCGACCACCTTTGTCTCGCCGGCCGGCGCGACAACCTCGATCTCCTCGCCGGCCACCTTCTTCTCGACGACGCCGAGCAGCGCCTCGCGATACTCGTCCTTGTACGCCCCGGGATTGAACTCCTCTGTGAGGTTCTCGATCAAGCTCCGGGCCATCTGAACCTCCTGCGGCCGGATCTTGACCTTCTTGTCCAGCTCCTCGAACTCGGCCGCGCGGATCTCGTCGGGCCAGAACATGGTCTCCATGATGAACACGTCGTCCTTGAATCGAAGCGCCGCCAGGTGCTCCTTCTCCCGGATCGCGATCTTCGCGATCCCGACCCGGCCGTCCTCGCTCATCGCCTCCCGCAGGAGGGTGTACGCCTTGATTCCGACCTCCTCGGGGACGAGGTAATAGGACTTCTGGAAATAGATGGGGTCGATGTCCTCGATGGCCACGAACTGCACGATGTCGATCGCCCGGCTCGATTCGACGGGGACGGCGTCGAAGTCCTCGTCCTCCATCACCACGTACTTGCCCTTCTCGTACTCGAACCCCTTCACGATGTGCTCGAACGAGACCTCCTCGCCACAGGTGGCGCAGGTCCGCTGGTACTTGATCCGGCCGTGGTCCTTGTCGTGCAGCTGGTTGAAGCGAAGGCCCTTCTCCTCGGTGGCCGGATACATCCGGATCGGGATGGAGACGAGCCCGAAGGAAATGGCTCCTTTCCACATGGTTCTCGGCATCGTTCACCTCCGGGGAAGCCCCTGGCGGGGACGCTCATTCTACCTCCGGGCCGCGACCTGACCCCGTAGCCGAGGGGCTACAGCGATCCGAACCCCCACGTACCATGGCCGCATGCCTCGGCGCGCGCGCACCGGTCCCGCCTTCACCGTCGAGTTTCCGACCGCCCTGCCCGCCGAGCGCCGGGGCGAGCACTGGTGGATGGAGGTGGACGGGAGGGAGCTCAGGCTCTCCAACCTCGACAAGGTCTTCTGGCCCGAGGAGGGCTACACGAAGGGCGACCTGGTCGCCTACTACTACAACGTCGCCCCACTGCTGCTTCCGTATCTGGCCGGGCGTCCCCTCACGATGAAGCGGATGCCGAACGGAGTCACGGGAAGCTTCTTCTACGAGAAACAGGCCCCGTCCCACACGCCGGAGTGGATGCCCCGATGCGCCGTGGAGAGCGTGGGGACGGGCGAGGGCCGGTGGGGTCCCGCCAAGCACGATGTCATCGATTACCTGCTCGTGGAGGAGGCCGCCGGCCTGCTGTTCATGGCGAACCTCGGATGCATCGAGTTCCACCCGCTCCACGCCCGATGTGGCACGATCGAGTGGCCCGACTACCTCTTCTTCGATCTGGATCCCTTCGAACCCGCCGGCTACGAGGAGGTGCTAGCCGTCGCGGGCTACGTCCGCGTCGCGTGCGAGGGCCTGGGGCTCACGGCCTATCCCAAGACCTCGGGGGCGACAGGCATGCAGATCTACGTGCCGATCACCCCGGGCTTCACCCACGACGTGGTGCGCGAGCTGGTGGGGAGGATCGGCGCGCTGATCCTGAAGGTGGACCCGCAACGGGTGACGATGGAATGGGAGATCCGCAAGCGAGCCGGCAAGGTCTTCATCGACCACAACATGAACCGGATCGGCGCGAACATCGCCGCGGTGTACTCCGTCCGGCCCGAGCCCGGAGCCACCGTGTCGACGCCGGTGACATGGGAGGAGGTCGAGGACGGCCGGATCCGGGCCGGCGACTTCACGGTTCGTTCGCTCTGGAAGCGACTGGAGGAGACCGGGGACCTGTTCCGCCCCGTGATCGAGGATCCTCAGGACCCGAGCGGGGCCCTTGGCGGCCTCGGCATCGACCGAAGTGACGCAGAGGAGCCCTCCGCGTCGCGGCGGGTAGAGGCGGAGGGCGGGCCGGCGAAGCCCAAGCCCGCGCCGAAGGCATCGGCCGGCGCTGGAAGGGCGAGGAGCGAGGACGCGATCGCGCGCTCGCGGGATCCGAACCTCGACCGCTACCTGAAGATGCGCGATTTCGACGCCACGCCTGAGCCCGCCGGCGGCCCGCCGTCGGAGCGGGGCGACAGCTTCGTCATCCAGCGCCACGACGCGACCCGCCTCCACTACGACCTCCGCCTGGAGCGGGAGGGTGTCCTCGTTTCCTGGGCCGTCCCTAAGGGGCTCCCGTTCGTAAAGGGGGAACGGCACCTGGCGGTGCAGACCGAGGACCACCCGATGGAGTACGGCTCCTTCGAGGGGCAGATCCCGAAGGGCCACTACGGCGCCGGGGTGGTGCGCATCTGGGACCGGGGGACCTACGAGCTACTCGAATGGACCGACAAGAAGGTCTCCTTTCGCTTGCGCGGCGCGCGACACCACGGCGAGTACCACCTGGTCAAGACGCGACGCGAGCGTGACTGGCTCGTCCTCATGGCCAGCGCGTCCATGGAGGAGCCGCTCGCGCTCCCACCGGCGTGGCAGCCCATGCTCGCGAGCGGAGGGTACGAGCCATTCGACCGCGCGGGCTGGTGGTTCGAGCCGAAGTTCGACGGCGTGCGCACTCTCGCGTACGTGAATGGCGAGGACGTACGGCTGGTCTCCCGCACCGGCCGGGACCAGTCGGCGAGCTACCCGGAGCTGCGGTCCATGTGGCGCCGGGTGCACGCGACCAACGCGGTCCTGGACGGCGAGATCGTCGCGACGGACGAGGAAGGGCGAACCTCCTTCGAGCGCCTGCAACAGCGTATGAATCTCTCCTCGCCGGCCGAGATCGCGCGCATCCAGAAGTCGATTCCCGTCGAGCTGGTCGCTTTCGATCTGCTCTGGTTGGACGGGCTCGATCTTACCGGGAGCTCTCTCGAGGAGCGGAGAGACCTGCTGGTGGGAATCGTCGCCGAAGGGCGCGGACTCCGGCTCATCTACTGGTCCGAGGAGTCCGGTATCGCCTTTCACGCTGCAGCGAAGCACCATGGCCTCGAGGGCGTCATCGCGAAGAACGCGGGGAGCCGCTACCTACCCGGCCGGCGCTCGGACGACTGGCGGAAGATCAAGATCCTGAAGCGCCAGGACTGCGTGGTCCTGGGATGGACGCCGGGCCAGGGCGGGCGGAGCGACGCCTTCGGCGCCCTGCTCCTCGGCGTGGTCCGGGACGGCAACCTGATCTGGACCGGCCAGGTCGGCACGGGATTCGCGGACCGGGTGCTGCGCGACGTCCTCGAGCGGCTTCGCGCCCTTGAGGTCGACGCTCCGCCCATCCCCGACCCCGAGCTAGGAAAGGTCAAGGGCGCCCGATGGGCTCGACCGGAGGTCGTCTGCGAGGTGGAGTACCTGCAGGTGACCGCGGGCGGCAAGCTGCGCGCTCCGTCTTTCAAGGGCCTCCGTCCGGACAAGCTTCCGGAGGACTGCATCCTCGAGCCGGCTCGGGGTTAGCCCGAACCGAAAGGCTCGAAGCCGGCGCGAAGTAGGAGCGTTCGCACTTCGCGCTCTTCTATGCCGCGCGAGAGCAGTTCCCGGTAGATACGCATCACGGCGAGCGGACGCCCGCATCGCGGGCAGAACGCGAAGTTCGGCTCGACCCCGGCCTCACACCAGCCGCAAGAGGTGAGGTCGAGCCGGGCACCGGCCTCCAGGCCGGTGTCGGTGAGCGCGTCGACGTAGCCCTTCCCGTAGTCCCAGACGACGTACTCGTCCTCGCGTGGCTCGAAGGCCGGCTCGTGCATGCGGGGCTCACCCGTCTCGAGCATGTGCTCGAGGCTCTCCTTCAGGAGCTCCCATCCGTAGTAGTGGTTGGCGCCGCAGTCGGAGCAGGAGATCACGACCCCCTTGGCGCCCTGGGTCTGAAACACGGCGCGCATGGCCTCGAGATCCACGAGGTCGGCCTCGACGCTCTCGCGCTCGTCGGGAGGCAGCGAGCGGGGGAGGCCCTCGGGATCATCCCCACCAGCCGCGCCCTCATCGTCCGGGTCGGGGCCATCCAACGGGTCTTCCTCGTTGCTCACTCGGTCTCCTCGTCCTTCAGACGGAAGGTCTTGAACGCTTCCGCATAGCGGATGCCCCGGGAACCGCCTCGCTCCTCGGCCCGGTCCCGCAGCCACTGGTCGACAGGTCGGTCCTGGACCTGGCTCCGGTGGCATCGCAGGGCCCGGATCTTCGTATCGATCGTGTCCGAGATGTCGACGAACGTATCTGCCTCTCCCTCGTACGTCGGGATCCACAGGTTGGGGATCTCGAAGGGCTCGAGCCCCTCCCCGAGCAGCTCGGGGAACTGCAGGCGGGTCGGCGAGTCGGGGTTAACGACCGCCATGCAGGCGACGCCGACGGCTCGGTGGTCCGGATGGTTCACGTATCCGCGACCCTCGTCCCACATGCGGGTGGGGTCCGGGGACACGAGCACGTCGGGGCGAACACGGCGCGCCTCCCGGGTGATCGCCCGTCGCAGATCCATATTCGGCTCGACGCTCCCGTCCTGCCACCCGAGGAAGACACACTCGCGCACGCCGAGGACGTTACACGCCTCACGCTGCTCGGCCTCCCGGACGGTACGAAGCTCCTCTCGATCGGCTCCCACCTCGTTGGATCCGGCCGATCCGTCCGTTACGCTCACGTAGACGACCTCGGCTCCCGACCCGGTCCATTTCGCCACCGTGCCGGCGATTCCGAACTCCGCGTCGTCCGGATGAGCGAAGACCACCAACGCCCGACTCACGTTCACCACAGCCAGCCTAATGGCTTCCGGGCAGCCAGGAGAAGGGCGCTGGCCCGGCGTCGGTGACCGGCGCAGCGCGTTCCTACGCCATGGCCTCCGGGCTCGTGAAGTCGACGCTTCGGAGACGAGCGTCCGCCCTGTCCATGGCCCCGGCGAGCCACCCGGCCTCCTGCACGCCGCGATCGTCCTCGACGGGGAACATGAAGAGGTTCAGCCGCTCACTCGAGCCGAGCTGGATCCCCAGCCGCAGCAGGTAGTCGGTCACCGCGAACTCCCAGGTGAAAAGCGCGGACCCGTCGTCGTACACGTGTATCCAGTAGGTGAGGTAAGCGTTCCGCTGCGAGACGAATGCCTGCGACCCGCGAGAGGGACGGTCCTGGGCGAGCCGGAATCCGAGGCGCTCCAGAGCCTCGAAGAAATCCATGGAATCGGAGCATAGAGCAGGCGGGTCAGGGGGCGACGCTCGTGAGCCGCGGCCGCCCCGCATCGTCATCGGTCACCTGTCCGTCGCCGGCGCGGCTGAGGGCGGTCCTTCCCTTGCCGAGATGGGCCCGGATCTCCTGGGTACCGTTCCCGAGCATGGTGCACGCCCGCTCGAGCTTGTTCTCGAGGGTGCTCTCGACGCCGTCGAGCACCGCGGCCATGTCCGACAGGCATGCGCGGACGTCGCCGGCCGTTCCGAAGCGGCCCACGATGCTGTGGAGGAAGAGCAGCACGGGCAGCGCCATGGAGTAGGGGATCACGATGACACCCTGCCGGTAGGCGTCGGCGTGGGCGCGTCGCAGGACTGCGTAAGCGGCGTCGGGAACGGCAGCGACCGCGACCGGAGCGGTGACCGCCGGGTCTCGGTAGGCGGCAACCTCTCGTGCTCGTCTGGCCACGGTCCGCTCGACGACGGCCACCAGGCGGTCTCGCTCAGCCCCTTCGGCGGTGGAAAGGGCCTGCAGCTCAGCATCGGCGGGCCACTTCGAGTCGATCGGCAACCTCCGGCCGTCGGGCAGCACCAAGCCGAACTCCACCACCTGACCGTTCACCCTGAAGTCCGTCACGACCATCGAGGGGGGGAGATGGGCCAGCGCGTCACGAAGCACGTTCTCCCCCGCCTTCCCCGCCCGCTGGCCACCGGACAGGACCGCCGCGACACGGTGCAGCACCGCCCAGCCATCGTCTTCTCGCGCCCGACGCTCCTCCTCTCGGACTCGCATCCGGTCGAGCGCCTCGCGGAACGCGCTGACCTCCCGGCGAACGTCCTGGGTCCCGTCGTCTCGCCAGGCCGCAGCGTCGGCCAGACGGCGAAGGTCCCCCGCCGCCGCCGTCATGCGCGCGTCCATCCCGCGCCGCATCGCGGACACGGCGGCCCAGACGCCTCCGACCGCGACGACGACGCACAGGCACAGAATGACTACGAGTGGTTCCACTGGGCTCCCTTCGGGCTCCCGAACAATCTATTGGGTGGCTCTGACACCGCCTGGCCTGCGGGAATGCGGCCCGTTCGCGGGATCGACCCTCGCTTCAGGAGGGACGTGCCCTCCCGGCGACCAAGGTCCCACCCAGAAAGACTGCGGTGGGATCGGCCACCGCCGAGATGTCCTCGAGTGGGTCCCTGCCGAACAGGACCAGGTCCGCGGCCCCCCCCACCGTTACCGAGCCCACGTCGGGCAGGCGCAGGAGCTCCGCCGCGTTCGACGTGGCGGACTGCATCGCCTTGAGCGGTGAAAGCCCCCACTCCACCATCCGCGCAAGCTCGAGGGGAACGCCGCCGTGCGGATTGTGCGGCGTCCCGGCGTCGGTCCCGCAGGCGTGCCGCGCGCCTGCCCTGATGACCCGCCGGAACGCGTCCCTGGCGAACTCCAGGACCCGCAGGCCCTTTTCGACGGCGTATGAGGGAACGTCCTCGGGGTGGTCCACGATTCCCCGGAGCGCGCTGATCGTGGGCACCTGGAAGATCCCGCGCTCCTTCATCGCTCGTGCGGTCGCGGCGCTGATCTGGGCCCCGTGCTCGATCGAGTCGATCCCGGCCCGCACGCAGTGGTCGATGCCCGTACGGCCGATAGCGTGGGCGGCGATCGGCACGCCCCACTTGTGCGCCTCATGGACGGCAGCGTCCACCTCCTCCCTGGTGAACGCCGTGAAGTCGAAGCTGACCCCGGGCGTGAGCACGCCGCCCGTTGCGACGATCTTGATCGAGCGCGCGCCGCTGCGGATCTGCTCGCGGACCGCCAGGCGAACCCCGTCCGGGCCGTCGACCTGTCTGGCAAACGAGTTCCACCCGTGTCCCCCGCTGATGGTCAGGGCCTGCCCGGAGGCGACCACGCGAGGGCCCTGCACGCGCCCGTCCGCTATCGCCCGCGCAACCTCACACACGACGGCGCCCAGCCCCCCGAGATCTCGGACCGTGGTGACCCCCGCGGCGAGGTGCCGCTCGGCGTTGCCGACGCACTTGATCGCGGCATAGGGCTCGCTCACACGCGCCTCGGCAACGAAGTCCGGACCTCCGTCGAAGCAAAGATGGACGTGGCAGTCGATGAGCCCCGGCGTGAGCCACCGGTCTGCTCCCCGGACCTCCCGTGCCGATCTCGCCTCCCGCGGCGCCCGCGCGTGGGCACCCACCCATCGGATCCGGCCGTCGGAGATCAGCACGCCCGCCCGGCGTTTGACCGCGCGGCCGTCGAATA
>JACDCJ010000007.1 GCA_013817655.1 Actinosomnolentus pattersoniae (SeqCode) | reverse complement strand
CTTCCCGTCGTCCAGGCGGATGGACGTCGTGGAGCGGACCTCCGCGAAGAGCTCAGCGAAACGCCCCCCTGTGGATAGCGCGTCGCGCAGCGCCTGCGCAACGATCTCCGGCTCGAGCACCAGTAACCTCCGCACGTCCCTTGCTGGCTCCCCCGGCGGCTCGCCGGGCCGGCCATTCTATCCGCGGCGGATTGCTGGCCCGGACACTCGGCTGGTAGCTCGCCCGGAAACCAGGTACAGGGTTGCCGCCAGCGCCGCGAGCATCGCGGGAGCCGCGACGTAGTGGACGGCGAGCAGCATGCCCTCCCAGAGGGCCGGAGACCCGGAGGGCTCGGCGGGAACCCCCGTCACACCGAGGACGCCGGCCACTACCAGGGCGACGCCGGCGAGGCGGGGATCTCGCATCAGCGGCACGAACGGCAGGATCCATGCCGCGTACCAGGGGATGAGATACGGCGCGGAGAGCGCGAAGGCCAGCAGCGCGATCCCCCAATCGTCGCCGCATCCTTCGGGCAGGGCGCGGCGAAGCAGCCGCAGTGACACCAGCAGGAAGATGGCCAGGAAGGCGACGGAGACCATGACGTCGAGGATGTCGCCGGTCCCGGAGCCGCCGATCGCCTCGCCGAGCGATCGAGCCCCGCGCGCCACGAGTCCGGGGCCACTCGCCCACCCCTGAAGCGACGAAAGTGTCGAGAGCGGCCTCAGAGTGCTCCACCCCTGAAGGTAGGGAAGGAACGCGAAGACCGCGACCAGTCCGGTGACGGCCAGGTGCTCCACGGCGACATGCGCCCGGCGACCCGGCTCCGTGCGTCGCACAACCGACCAGACCCACAGCGCCAGAGGGATCGCGGCCACGATCTTGATGAGCGCGGCGACGGTGAGCACCAGGGTCGCTCCGAGCGCCCAGCGTCGGAGGGGACGTCGTCCACGCGTCGCACGCAACGCCAGCAGGAGCCCCGCCGAGAGCCCCGCGGCCACTAGGGCGTCGTTGTGCCCGCCGCCCACGGTGTGCAGCACCACCACCGGGTTCAGCCCGACGACGGCCACGGCGAGCGCGACCCGCTCCGGCCGAACGATGCGGCACGCGGCGGCAGCGAATGCCGTCGTGAGCGCGATCCCGACCCCGGAGAGGACCTTGAACGCGGCGACCGTCGCCTCCGGCGAGCGGAACACCTTCACGAGTGCCCCACTCATCGAGGTGAAGACGGGACCGTAGAGGGAAACGGTCCGCAGCCACGCGCCCGAGACGACTGGAAGGAAGGCATCGGCCGGAAAGTCCGCAGGCACCCGCACGTAGGGATTCGCGTCGTACAGGGCCGGCATCCGGCCGTAGATCGCGTAGCTGTAGACGTCGCGCGAGAGCAGGAGCGGGGCGGCGACCGCGACCCCGAGGCTCATGAGGGCCGCCGCGGCTACCGAACGGATCCCCACGCGACCGCGCCACGCCTCCCGGGCGACGACGAGAAAGGCTCCGGTGATTACCAGCAGGAGGAGGAGGGACAGGAACGTCAGTTGACCGTGCGTCAGCCCGTCCAGGCCCAGGCCTCGTGCGGCGCTCCCGGCCCAGCCGGGATCGGATCCCGGGGGCAACGGGGGGACGAGCGGGGAGTCCGGAGCCCCGGCGACCACCGCGAGGAACACGTAGCCACCCACCAGGACCGTCAGGGCGGCGCGTGCCGGCGCAGATGTGCCGGGCGGACTCTCTAGCGGCGAAGGCATGGACGTAGGCTACCGGCCGAGCCGGCCGTATCCTGAGCCGCATGCCTCTGCGGGTGCTCGTCACGGGGGGCGCCGGTTTCATCGGCTCGCACGTCGTCGACCGCCTGGTGGAGGCCGGCCACGAGGTTCGAGTGCTCGATGTCCTACACGTTCGCGCGCACGGGGAACATCCGGACTACCTCAATCCCGGGGTGGAGTACATCTGGGGCGACCTCGCCGACGTCGGAGTCGTCCGTGGCTCCCTGGACGGTGTCGACGCCGTCTGTCACCAGGCGTCCATGGTCGGACTCGGCCGGGGGTTCCGGGACGTGGTCGACTACGTCCGCTCCAACGACCTCGGCACCGCTGTCCTCCTCGGCGCCCTGGCCGAGATCCGCTTCGGGGGACGGCTCGTCCTCGCGAGCAGCATGGTCGTCTACGGGGAGGGCCGGTGGAGGTGCCCGGAGCACGGGATCCTCAGCCCCGGGCCTCGAGACCCCGCGAAGCTGGACGCGGGACGCTTCGACCCTGTTTGCCCGAGGTGCGCGGCCGATCTCGAGCCCGAAGCGGTTCCGGAGAACGCCGCGCTCGATCCTCGCAACGTGTATGCCGCGACGAAGGTCCATCAGGAGCACCTGTGCTTCGTCTACGGCCGGGAGTGCGCGGTGCCCGTGACGGCACTCCGATACCACAACGTCTACGGCCCCCGAATGCCGAAGGACACGCCCTATTCCGGGGTGGCCGCCATCTTCCGCAGCGCGCTCGAAGCCGGCCGGGCTCCACAGGTCTTCGAGGACGGCCGGCAGCTCCGCGACTTCGTCCACGTCCGGGACGTCGCTGCGGCGAACGTCCTCGCGCTAACCCGGTACCCGCCCCCGACCGGCGCCTTCAACGTGGCGAGCGGCCGGCCCCGGACGGTTGGCGAGATGGCCTCTGCCCTGTCGGACGCCTTCGGGCCCACGGCCCCGGTCCCGGAGACCACGGGGAGATACCGGCTGGGAGACGTCCGTCACGTGTTCGCGTCACCGGCCAGTGCCTCCGAGGTCCTCGGATTCGAGGCGTCGGTCGCCTTCGGCGACGGGATGGAGGAGCTGGCGCGAGCCCCGATGCGAGACGTCTCCCGCCAAGGGGAACGACCGCGCGCGCCAGGCCGAAGGCCCGGTGCCGGCGCTCCCGGCCTCAGACCTCGACCCGCACCGTGACCCGGTGATATCCGGTTGCGCCGGCGGGGGCGACCGACCGTTCCCTCGCCGACTGCAAAGTGCCGGCCCCGTCCGTGGCACGGACCACCAGCTGGTAGTCACCGGGGCGATCCGGACGCCAGTCGGCGCTCCAGAGCGCCCACGTCAGGGGCGACGGGTGGTAGCCGATACGAGCCTCGCTCCATGTTCGACCGCCGTCCGTGCTGACCTCCACGCCGCTGATGCCGCGGTCTCCGGCAAAGGCCACCCCGCGAAGGGGAATGGTGGGTTCGGTGCCCAGGCGCACCGACTGCCCCGATCGTGGCGAGTCGTAGCGGGAGGTCGTCTCCACGAACTGGGGCTTCCATCCCTGGCGTTCGTAATATCCTTCCGCGGAGCCCTCCACCAGCTCGACCCGGTCCACCCACTTCACGTTGACCTCACCGTAGGCCCCCGGCGCGATGATCCGAACGGGGTAGCCGTGCCGACGCGGCAGCGGCTCGCCGTTCATCTCGTAGATGACGAGCGTGGTCGGCTGCAGTGCCCTATCCGGTGAGATCGCGTGCGTGTAGCCGTCGGCGGCATGGAACAGTACCGTCCCCGCCCCCGGTTGCGGCCCGGCGGGCTCGATGAGAGCCCGGAGTGGGATGCCGCGCCACTCCGCGTTGCTCATGAGGCCACCCCCCACCCCGTTGCTTATGCACTCGAGGGTGGTGAGCTGATCGACGGAGGGCAGCGCGGTCAGCTCCCGGTACGTGTAGGTCCGGGGATTGGCGACGCGACCGCTCACCTCCAGCCGCCACAGGTCCCGATCCACCTCGGGATCGATGATGTTCTTCGTCACCACGTAGAAGCGGTCGTTCGGCGTGACGGGTTGGGTAGTGGGCCCGCTCACCCTCAGCCCGTCGTATCCGGCGGGCCCGATGGTGGCGCGCGCGAATAGCCGTCGCAGAAGCTCTCCCGAGGAGAGCGCGAGGATCGTTCCCAGCCCCACGCCGAGGACGGCCCGACGGGGCATCCCGGAGGCCCTGCCGGTACCCCCGGATCCGCTCGGCGACAGCGCGGGGATCGGCTCGCCAACCCGCAGCAGGCGCCATGTCGCGACCATGACCACCCCGTAGATCGCGAAGGAACCGAGCAACCCGAGGGCCCCGATCACGAGAGCCGACCCCGGCGGGATCCCGCGGTAGTTCGACTCGAGTGCCGGCCAGAGCGCCGCCACGCCAAGCCCCCAAACTCCCAGCAGGACGAGGGCGATGAGGACCGTAGGCCGTTGCAGGAGCCCCTGAATGCCTGCCCTACTAGAATCAGGGGCCTTCCGCCGGGCCAGGCGCTCGTACAGGACCCCTCCGACGATGGCGAGGACCATCTGCAGGATCATCGTGCCGCCCACCGCGACGATCCGCCCGGAGTCGAGTCCCCCCAGGAGCTTCGCGAGCGAGCTGAACTGAGAGATCGACAGGAGCGGGATGACTCGGTCGCTGGCCACCTCGACCGGGAGGGGGATGCCGGCCGCCTGGCGAAGGCCGAGGTTCACGAGGATCATGGCGAGGCCGCCGAGTACGCCGGACGCGATGCCGGCCCGCGGGGACGAGCGCTCGGACGCCGGCCCCTCCACCGCTCCGGGCACTATCGCGCTTCCAGACGAGCGAACCACCGCTCTCCTCCTCCGTCGAGCCGCCGCAGTCGAAACCCGGCCGCCGTGGCCATTCGCGCGATGGCGGGCAGTTCCACCCTCGCCCACCGAAACCACGGTCCTCGATGCCGCCCCGACTCCAGGCAGGCGAGCCCCATCCTGCCACCCCTCGCTGGCGAGGTGACCTCGACGACGGCCGACCCGCCGGGGCGAAGCAGTGTCCGAACCCGCCGAAGGAGCACCGGGGGGTCCCCACCGATCCCTATGTTACCGTCGAGCAATAGCGCGGACCCCCAGCGACCTGCTCCCGGGATTCCATCGAATATGGATCGCTGTAGGACCGGAACCCCCCGCCGGGTGGCGAGCCGGGCCGCCGTGGGAGAGGACTCGACGCCGAAGGCGTCCACGCCTCGCTCGAGCAGCGCCCGCGCGTGCCGGCCCGGCCCGCAGCCGACATCGAGCGCGGGAGACGGAAGCTCCGCCAGGATCTCGTGCTCCCTCGGCGAGGGGGAGCCGAGCCACCGCCGAACGGGGAGCGGATCGAGGTGGCCGTCGTGCCACCGCATGCCCAGCCCGGAGCCGGGTGCGGCGGCTGATGCCGAGGCGCCCAGGAGGCTCCAAGAGGTTGCGTCACGTCCGGACGGCTGGGGACCGGCTTCGAGCGCCCCGTCGAGAGATCGGGCGAAGCGGGAGCCCGGGGTGGTCGATGCAACCGCGAGCGCATCCTGGATAAGGTCGACGTCCCGAAGCGCCGGAAGCTCAATCGTCCGGAGTCGAAGGCGAGACAGCCGGCGCCTCTGCATCGCGGCCGTGAAACGGGTACTCATGGGGACACCCAGGAAGACGTCGGGATCTGGCCGGCGCAGGCCTATCGCCCACCATCCGCCGTCCACCGCCGGCCCGAGAACGGCATCGACACCGGGACGCAGCAGCCGACCCATCGCATCCTCGAGCAGCCCGGCCGCGACCTGGGGCGTGTCCATGCCAATGAGGAGCGACGGTCCGCCCGCGTCATCGAAGGCGGACGCCAGGCGTTCGTCCAGCCCACCGCCACGCTGCGGGATCACCTCGAACCCCCGGGGAAGCCACGGTCCCGCGGCCCCCTCGAGGACGAGCATCCGCCTGGAAGCACGCACCGTCGCCACCGTGTGAAGCGTGTCGGCAAGCGCCGCTTCGGCCACCAGAGCCGCCCGCTCGGGAGTGAGGGGCGGGCTCAGACGCGTCTTGGATCGTCCGGGGACGGGAGCCTTGGCGATGACCAGGAGCTGCGCCGCCGCGCGGGTCGTCGGCCTCGGTGGCGACCTCACGACCAACCTCCCGACGTCGAGGCGGCATCCAAGGCCCTGCGCATCACCCGGCGTGTGTCGGCGACGGCACGGATGCTTCCCTTGAGGCTTCCACTCACCTTCGACCGGCCGCCCATCCTCGGGCGGTAGGAGACCGGCATCTCCAGCACCCGCCATCCGGCGGCGCTCGCGCGCAGGACCATCTCCACGGGCCACCCGAAGCGGCGGTCCGTTAATCCCAACCCGAGCAACGCGGCCCTGCGCGCCACGCGCATCGGGCCCAGGTCGTGCAGCCTGAGTCCGGTGCGGCGGCGGACCTCCATGGCGAGCACCCGGTTCGCGAAGCGCGCGTGAACTGGCCACGCTCCACGCAACGGTTGGCGCGCGCCGATCACGAGGTCCGCCCGACCCTCGTCCAGAGGGGCCGCCAGTCGTGGCAGCTCTCCCGGGTCGAGCGAACCGTCGCCGTCGAGCACGCAGACCAGGTCGGCGGTGGCCACGAGGAGGCCCGCGTAGCAGGCGGCGCCGAAGCCGCGCCGGGGCTCCTCCACCACGATCGCACCCGCTCGGCGGGCCACGTCTGCCGAACCATCGCTCGACCCGTTGTCCACCACGATGGGGCGATAGCCGGGGGGAATGCGGGCCAGCACCCAGGGGATCGCCGTGGCTTCGTCGAGCACAGGCAGGATCACATCGGGCACCGAATGAGCTCCCCTCCCGCTATGGAACTGGTCACCACGGTGTCCGGAAGACGGCCTGCACGGCCAGGGCCGCCAGGACGTGGACGGCGAGCCACAGCCGCTGCCCCCGTTCGGCGTCGGCGCGCGAGCGGGAGGCGTTATCGGCGAAGGAGCCTGCGGCCAGGGCGACCCACGGGACGAACGGCAGCCAGATCCGCTCGACCTCCCCCTTCGAGAGCCCGGTCACGTCCGCCGCCACCACGGCGAGCAACCCGGCGCCCGCCAGGAGCCAGACTCCTCGTTCCCGAAGCCCGGCGAGTGCCACGGGGATCGCCGGGCCGAGAACGATGGCGAACGCCCCGAGGTTGAACAGCAGAAAGGGTGCGTAGCTTCGATGCGCGCTGGTGGATCTGACGTGAGGGAGGCTCGCGAGCAGACCCTCCGGCCACCAGAACCCCGAGGCTCCGAAGGCGAGAAAGACCGCGCCAACGGCGAGCGAGGCCACCAGGACGGGTCGGAACCGGCGGCGGGCGACGGCCACCATGAGCGGAACGATGGCCACGAGGACGAGGCCGTAGCTGAGGAAGAAGGACGCGCCGAGAAGCGCTCCCCCACCGGCCGCGAGCAGGTCTCCCCGGCGATCGTCGCGGCCGCTCGCCAGGATCACGAGCGCGACGCCCCACGCGCTCACCCCGGTGAAGAAGGCATCGGCAGAGGTCGCCATCCAGACGGCAGCGGGCATGAGGATGAGGAAGGGAGCCGCGGCCCTCGCCCGAGCGTCCCCCGCCACATGCCGGAGAGCCAGAAGGGCAGCCGGGACAGCCGCGGCGCCTCCGGCAACAACCAGCAGGACCTCCCACCCGACGCCGGCGAGGCCGGCACGGTCCATTGCCCAGAGGAGCAGGAGCATCCCGGGAGGGTGACCCCGGACGTGCAGGGCGAAGCTCCCGATCCTTTCCGCGAACGTCTGGAGGAAGGTGACGGGCGATCCGACGAGGGGAACGTCGGGGAGATACTCGTACCGGGTCGCCAGCGGGGCACCGAGCGCGTCGAACCCGTCGGAGACCGCCAGCAGGATCGCCCACCCCGCGGCGAGGGCGAACGACACGTACAGCAACCGCGTCCAGGAGAGCCGCCGGAACAGTTGAGGGGTGAGGGCCACGGCCACGACGCCGGCCGCCAAGGCCGCAAGGAGCCCCGGGCCAAACCGCGGGCGGATCTGCCCGGCGATCGGACCGGCGCCGACCGCCGCCAGGATGGCCCACACGACCAATGCGGCGGCGGGACGTCGACTCCTCGGCTCATCGCCCCCGGCCCTCTCGCCCACACGCGCCGCCGAGAGCGGCGTCCATGAAAGGTGCGCCTGGATGGGCGTAGATCGAACCGTCACGCGGGGCAGTTTATTCCCCTCCACGATGTCAACCGCCACAGCCTGATGGCAGACTCCTTACCGAATCCTTGCGACCCTTCCTGATCACTCACGTTCGCGCGGCTCGCGATCGTGCTCAGCCTGCTGAGGCGTCCTCCTCGTGCTCCCCGTCGTCGTACTGGATGAACGAGAACTTGCCGTCGGGCTCCAGCACGGCGAGGCGAACGCGGCGCAGGTCGTCGATCCCGTGCTCACGGGCTCCTTCGAGCAGATCCGCCATCGCCACTCGTTCGAGCCGCATGATCTCCGGGACCGGGCGCCCGTTGCGAACCACCACCACCGGAATCCCGCGGATCACCCTCCGGGCGGCCTCCCAGCGCCACTCGATGAACGAAAGCGTCACGATGAGGAGCGCGATGGTCCCGACGGCGAGCATCGCGCCCGTCACGGACTGGTCCTCCTGCGTGACCCCCTGTTGCACGAGATCGCCGATCGTCACGAGCAGAATCAACTCGAATGCGGTGAGCTGGGCCAGTTCCTTCTTCCCCATCGCGCGCGTCAGGAGCAGGACGAAGAAGAACACCACCGCGCTGCGCAGGACGATCTCCATCAGGGCAACACCCTGGTCCGGTACGTAACCGACACCACCGGGCGGCCCTCCACAAGGACCGAGGTGATCGCCGGCGACCCGCTCTGTCGGGCAGGCTCGATCCGCGCGTCCATCGTGATCTCGAGCGTGTCCCCCGGTGGAGGGCTGAACGTCCACGTCGAAGAGCGGCCGTCGGTCGTCGTCTCGGTCGGAAGCGGATCTGTGTTGTTGAAGTCGAACAGGTTGAAGTACCGGCTCGTCGTCGAGATGGTCACAGGCCCGTCGAACCCCCCCGCTCGACGAACGGTGACGATCCAGCGGACGGCCAGGCCGGGGCGGGTCACGGCCGGGTAGAGCACCTGCAACTGGTATCCGCCCCCGGAGCTCAACACGCCGCGACTTCGGACGCCGAAGACCGTGAAGGCGCCGAGCAGGATGAAGGCCCCCAGGAGCGCTACCGCGCCCCGGCGGATGTTCCTGGCTCGCCGAACCACCCTGGCGTCGATCTCGACCGGAGCGGTCGAGATGCCCTCGCTCCCCTTGGATTCGCGTCCGCCCGCCATCTCCGCCATGATGCGGCCGGCAGCGGCCGAGTCAACGACCTCTTGCGCCCGAGACCGGAGGAGATGAGGGCGGCCAGCAATTCTGGGATCGATGTCGTCTCTTCCGCCGTCCTCGTCGTCGGATCCGGGGGGGCCGGGCTGCGGGCAGCTATCGCGGCCCGAGAGAACGGCGCCGATGTGGTGGTGCTCGGCAAGCGCGGGCGTCTCGACGCACACACCTCCATGGCTGCCGGTGGGATCAACGCCGCCCTGGGCACCGTCGATCCCGAGGACTCATGGCAGCAACACTTCGCCGACACCATGCATGAGGGATACCTGCTCAGCCACCCGAGGGTGGCCGAGCTTATGGCCCGAGAAGCCCCCGCGGCCGTCCTCGAGGTCGCCGGCTGGGGCTGCGAGTTCGCCCGGCTTCCCGACGGGCGGCTCGACCAGCGGTTCTTTGGCGCCCACACGTGGCGGAGGACCTGCTACGCCGGGGACCACACGGGCCGCGACATCGTGGACACGCTCGTGCGGAGGGCAGAGGCCCTCGGGGTCCGGTTCGTGGAGCGCGTGTACGTGTGGCGGCTGGTGGTCGAGGACGGCAGGTGCGCCGGCGCCCTGGCCTTCGACGTCCGGACGGGGGACCGAGCGGCCTTCGTGGCCTCGGCGGTCGTGCTGGCGACCGGAGGGCACACGTCGCTGTGGCGGACGAACACCTCCCGTCAGGACGAGAACCACGGCGAGGGGATGGCCCTGGCCCTTCGGGCCGGTTGCCGCCTGATGGACATGGAACTGGTGCAGTTCCACCCCACGGGGTTGGTGGCTCCCCCCGAGGTCGCTGGAACGCTGGTGACCGAGGCCGTCCGGGGCGAGGGTGGACGCCTTTACAACGCGAAGGGCGAGCGGTTCATGAGCCGCTACGACTCAAGGCGGATGGAGCTCAGCACTCGCGATCGGGTCGCACTGGCCAACTATACGGAGATCATGAGCGGGCGGGGCGGGCCGAACGGGGGGGTGTTCCTGGATGTCTCCCACCGGGGCCGCGACCATATCCTGGAGCGGCTTCCCACGATGCATCGCCAGCTGCTGGCGTTCCAGGGACTCGACATCTCGAAGGAACCGATGGAGATCGCCCCGACCGCGCACTACTCGATGGGCGGGATCGCCGTCGACCCTGATACCCACGCAACCGACGTACCCGGTCTTTTCGCCGCCGGCGAGTGCGCGGCAGGCCTGCACGGGGCCAACCGGCTCGGAGGCAACTCGCTTGTGGACACCCTGGTGTTCGGCCGTCGCAGCGGCGCGGCCGCCGCCGCCGCGGCCCGAGAGCAGCGGGGAGATGCGCTCCCGCGAAGCCGCGACATCGCCGAGGGGAATAGCGATCTGGATGACCTGATCGGGCGAAGCACGGAGGACGTTGGAACGCTCCAGCGACAGCTGCGCGAAGTGATGTGGCGGAACTGCGGGGTGCTGAGGGATGAGACCGGTCTGCGCGAGGGCCTCGGCCGCCTGGAGGAGATCCGATCGGCGTTGGGTCCGGTGGACGCGGGAGCGGAGAACGGATGGGTCGGCCTCGGGAGGGCACTCGACCTCCGAGCAGCGTTGCTCACGGCGGAGGCCACGCTTCGGTGCGCCATCGAGCGCCGGGAGACCCGGGGCTGCCACAATCGCTCGGACCACCGAAATCTCGATCCCGCCATGCAGCGCAACTTCTACGCAAGGCAGGCGCCCGAGGGCGCGCTGACCGTGTGGAGCGAGCCGGTCCCAGCCGTGGCCGATGAGCTGATGCCGTGGCTGGAATCCGCTCGAGAGCTGGACCTCTCGGAGCGACTCCTGGAGTGACCGGCCCTCAGCAGGCCGCCCGGGCCACGACCGCCTCACAGGGAGAGGCCGGAAGGACCTCCACGGTCCCGAACCGGGAGAACGGCCCCATGAACTCGTCCACCGGCTGGCGATCGCTGGCCTCCACGATGAGGAAGAACGTGTGGGCGCCGTCCACGACGGCCTCACCCTGGATCTCCACCCCGTGGTTCTGGGCGTTCGGGGCGGCGATGTGCTGGAGCAGCATGGGGCCCATCTCGGCGTCGCCGGCCGGGCATCTCTCTGGGGTGTGCTCGTGCTTCACGACGAAAAGCGGCATTGGTTCCTCCTTCCGTTCGCTCCTTGCTTGCCGGGCCGCCCGTGCATGAACCGGACGCCTCAGTCAATGCGCACATCGTTGCTCCGTCAAGTGCTCGTGGCTGCCCTATCCTGAGTCGGACCCCGATGGAGGAAGAGACTTCGGTGAGCCGCGATCCGGACGAGTACCCGCTCGCGACCCCGGCCGGCGACGAGCCGGTGCTTTCAGAGATGGAGGTGGAAGCGCGGCGGCGTGACTTCCCGATCGTCGGCCCTCATGTGGGGGTCACGCTCGAGCTGCTCGCCCGGGCCATCCGAGCCCGGCGGGTCGTAGAGCTCGGATCCGGATTCGGCTACTCGGCCTACTGGTTCTCCCGAGCGATCGGCACGGGCGGAGAGCTGCATCTTACGGACACCGACCCACAGAACCTGGCGCGGGCCA
Source organism: Actinosomnolentus pattersoniae (SeqCode) (assembly GCA_013817655.1). GTDB lineage: Bacteria > Actinomycetota > UBA4738 > UBA4738 > UBA4738 > JACDCJ01. The sequence continues at coordinate 11,562 of JACDCJ010000007.1, read as the reverse complement.
GGGAATATCTCGACCGAGCGGGCCTGGGCGAACCGGTCCGGAGCCACGCGGGAGACGCCCTCGAGGCACTCGGGGAACTGGAGGGCGAGTTCGACATCGTCTTCTGTGACATCGACAAGGGGGACTACCCCCGGGCCTGGTCGGCGGCGGCGGAGCGAATCCGCCGCGGAGGTCTCTACCTGTGCGACAACGTCCTCGGCTGGGGCGGCGCCCGCGTCTACGGGCGGGAGGAGGGCGAGGGCCGCGATCGAGAATGGATCCGCGCGGTACGCGACCACAACCGCGCCGTCTTCGAGGATGAGCGCTTCATCGCCACCATCCTTCCCATCAGGTACGGGGTGATGACGGCTCTGCGCCTTGGGAACCACGGCTCTCAGTGACCGCGTCCCTCCGGCTTCGAGTGGTCGAGCCTCGCCGGAAGAGTCCAACGTGAGGTGATCACCTTCGGGCGGGTGTAGAACCGGACGCCGTCCACGCCGGTCGCGTGCAGGTCGCCGAAGAAGCTGCTCTTCCAGCCGACGAACGGGAAGAACGCCATGGGCGCGGCGACCCCGATGTTGACGCCGAGCATCCCGGCCTCGGCCCGGCGTTTGAACTCCCTCGCGGAGGCGCCGCTCGTGGTGAAGATGCTGGCGGCGTTACCGTACGGGCTCGAGTTCAACACCCGGATGGCCTCGTCGATGTCCCTGGCGCGAACGACCGAGAGCACCGGCCCGAAGAGCTCCTCGCGCCACAGGGCCATGTCCGGGGTGACGCGGTCGAAGACGGTAGGCCCCAGGAAGAATCCTTCAGCCGGACCCGCACCCCGTCCGTCGGCGACCAGTCGCGCGCCGGCTTGCTGCCCGCGTTCGATGTGGGCGATCAGCTCCTTCCTTCGCTCCTCCCGGATGACGGGCCCCATGTCCGTCTCGGGCTCGACTCCCGGTCCCAGCCGAAGCCGCTCCGCCTGTCCAACCAGCTCCTCGACGAGGGCGTCCGCGACCGACCCGACCCCCACCGCAACGCTGCCGGCCAGACAGCGCTGCCCCGCGTTCCCGAAGGCCGAGGAGATGAGGGCGGTCACCGACCGCTCCAGATCCGCATCGTCCATGACCAGCAGGTGATTCTTCGCACCCCCGAGCGCCTGCACGCGTTTCCCGGTGGCCGCGCCGGCCGCATAGACGGATCGCGCCACGGCCTCGCTACCGACGAAGCTGACCGCGTCCACTTCGGGATGGGCGAGCAGCGCGTCGACCGATTCCCTCGCCCCGTGGACGACGTTGAGCACTCCATCGGGAAGGCCGGCCTCGACCAGGAGCTCGGCGATGCGCGTGGCCGAAAGCGGCGTCCGCTGGCTCGGCTTGTGCACGAATGTGTTCCCGCACACCAGCGCGAGGGGAATCATCCAGAGGGGCACCATGCTGGGGAAGTTGAAGGGGGTGACTCCGGCGACGACTCCGACGGGGAACCGAACCAACTCCTCGTCGATCCCCTCGGCGATCTGGTCCAGGCTCGTCCCCATCAGCAGCGTTGGGGCGCCGCACGCCAGCTCGACGACCTCTATCCCCCGGCGGACCTCGCCGCGCGACTCGGCCAGCGTCTTCCCGTTCTCTCTGGTCACGAGGAGCGCGAGCTCCTCGAGGTTCCTCTCGAGGAGCTGTTTCAAGCGAAACATGACCTGTGCGCGGTCCGGAACGGGAGTGTCCGCCCAGGCGGGGAACGCCTGCCGGGCCGCGAGTACCGCGTCGTGCACGTCGTTCTCGCTCGAGTAGGACAGCGTCGCGATCGTCTCGCCGGTGGCGGGATCCGGGATCGCGTCGACGTGCTCCGACCCCGGATCCGCCCACCGCCCGCCGATGAGGCTCCTCACGGCGATCGCGTTGTCACCCATCCTCTATCCCAGCAGGAGCGAGGCGCCGTCCTCGGCATCGATCGGCCCGCTGCTGGAATCCGCCCCGCGCCGACGACGGCCGTAGAGGACGGGCAACGCGAGCCCCACACCGACGAACGTGGCCACCCCGCCCACGACGTACACCCCTCTCGGGCCAAGCCACTCGACCGCGGGACCGGCCAGCGCATAGGAGATGGCGAGTCCCCCGTGCAGCACGGTGTCGACGGCCCCGGCCACACGGCTTCGCACGGCGTCCGGCGTGCTGCGCTGCAGGATTCCCTGCTCGGCGACCAGGCTGAGGCCGTCCCCGACCCCCATCACCAGCACCGCGGTCAGGGCGAGCACCCACCACGGGGACAATCCCATGACGACCGCCATTCCTCCGACCAGCGCGGTCCCAGCGACGAACGCCCGCACCTCGTTGTCTGCCCGAAGATAACGTCCGAGAAGCGACCCGACGATCGAACCGGCTCCCCAACAGGAAACGAGCAGCCCATAGCCGAACGATCCCGTCCCGAATAGCCGGGCGAAGGGTACGTCGGCGACCATGCTCATTCCCAGCCCGAGTACGACCGGCACCCACACAAGGACGACCGTGCGAAGGAGGCGCTGCCCGAGCAGGAAACGGAAGCCCGCGCGGAGGCCCTTGAACTCCTCCGCGCCGGAGCGATCGCCGTTGAACCGCCCGCGCACGGTCGCGATCATCGCGGCGGACACGACGAAGGTGACGGCGTTCATCGCGAAGACGGCTCCAGCCCCCACGCTCACGACGAGGAGGCCGCCGATGATCGGGCCGACCACGATGCCGGCGTTCCTCCCGAGCGCCACGAGTCCGTTGGCCCACCCAAGATCCTTCTCCTCCACGAGGTTCGGAATGGCGGCCATGGACGCGGAGAAGAAGGGGGCCTCGGCCAGCGCCGAGCAGAAGGCGACGGCCAGGAGCAGGGCGGGTGAGGACACGAGGGCCATCACACCGAAGGCCGCCGCTCCCAGCAGCTCCGAGACGATCATCACGCGTCGTCGATCGAAGCGGTCGCCCAGAAGGCCCGCGAACGGGCTGGTGAACCCCACCGTTCCGAACGTGAGGAATAGCGCGGCGGCGACCCAAGTGGCCGATCCGGTCCGCTCATAGATCGAGAAGTTCAGCGCCATGTAAGCCGCGGCGCCACCCGTGATAGAGATCAACCGGGCGGCGGCGAGCCTGCGGACTGCGGTGCGAGGTTCGTTGGTCATGAGGCGCATCCTTCGAAAGGCGTGAGACGAATGAGGGAACAGCTGGCACCCGAACGGGACCCGATGCGGCCCGGATGCGTGGGGCCGCTGCTACCTGTGCGCTCTCATGGCGAGCCGAGTGTAGCAGCCTCCCCAAACGCGACTTCGAGCGTCTCGATCGCCCGGGCCACGTCGTCTTCGGTGATGCTAAGGGGGGGTGAGAGGCGAAGGACATTGCCGTAGAGACCGCCTTTCCCGAGGAGCAGTCCCTGCTCCTTGCAGCTCTCCATCACCTTGGCCACGGCCTCCGGGCTCGGCGCCTTGCTCGTCGCGTCGGACACCATCTCGACCCCGACCATGAGCCCTTTCCCCCGGACCTCTCCCACGACGTCGAAGCGATCCTCCAGGTCCTTGAGCCCCCGGTACAGCGCGTTTCCGACCTTGTAGGCGTTCTCCTGCAGTCGGTTCTCCTCGATGTGATCGAGGTTCGCCAGGGCGTACGTCGAAGCGAGAGGGTTTCCCCCGAACGTCGAGATCGAGTTCGCTCGCAGGGACTCCATCATGTCCGCTCGGGAGACCACCGCGCCCATCGCCATCCCGTTTCCGAGGCCCTTGGCGCACACGATCGCGTCGGGGTGCACGCCGTAGCCCTCGATCCCCCAGAACGCCTCGCCGGTCCGGCCGAATCCGGTCTGCACCTCGTCGGCGATGAAGGGGATCCCGAACTCGTCGAGTATCGACTTCACGATCCCGAAGTACTCGGGCGGCGGCGTAACGAACCCGCCCACGCCCTGGATCGGCTCGGCGATCATCGCGGCAGGCTCGCCCGTCGTCGTCGTCTCGATCACGTTCCGGACGTCCTCCGCGCAGGCCACGCCGCACGCCGGATAGGTGAGGCCCAGGGGGCAGCGATAGCAGTACGGGGAGAGCGCGTAGGAGACGTTGAGCGGGGAGAACGACGACGCGGACCATCCCCTGTTTCCGGTGATCCCGATCGCCCCGAAGGAGCGTCCGTGGTAGGAGTTGCGCAGGGCGATGATCTCGTTCGACCGCCGCCACGTGGTTGCGAACAGGAGCGCCGCCTCGACCGCCTCGGTTCCGCTGCCCACGAAGAAGGCCTTCACCGGAAGGTCGATCGGCGCGATCCCCGTCAGTCGCTCGGCCAGCTCCACCATCGGTCGGATGAGGTACAGCGTCGAGCTGTGGGCGATCTTCCCCGCCTGCTCGCTCAGTGCCCGGACGAGCCTCGGCACGACGTGACCCGAGATCGTGGTGACGATCCCGCCGAAGAAGTCGAGGTACTCGTTGCCGTCCCCGTCCCAGACGCGGGCGCCCTCGCCACGGACGAGCTCGATGGGCTGGTCGTAGTAGAGGGCCAGCCAGTTCGGGAGGACCTCGCGGTGACGCGCGAGAAGTTCCCCGGCGCTTCCGGAGCCGTCATGGCCTTCCATGCGGTCATTCCAGCGGACGCGATCACGCGGCGCAAACGCCACGGCGGCACAGCCCCGCCGAGAGCGCTGTGCATTCGGGCCGCACCCATCCGTCGGTGGGCCGCTCGGCGATCTACGCGGCGCGGTGCTCGGGTTCCAGTCGGCGGGCGAGCTGGAGCGTGGCTTCGTCGATCGTGCCGCGCACTGGCTCATATCGATCGGCGAAGGCCGCCACGATCGCCCGCACGGTGTCCTCACGGGTTATCGAGGAGACCTCGTCCTGCAGGCTTCCCACCGTCGCCGGGTCCCAGTCGATCCCGAGGGCCTCGTTGACGGGAACGAGCACCTCGCGGATGCGGCGGCTTCCGCCGACCACCACCACTCCGCCCACGTGAGCCGCGCGGGCGACGACCCGCTGGCCGACCCCCACGAGCTTCGTCCGATCCCTGGCGTTCAGGCTGTACTCCCCCGGGCAGTATTCGCCGGCCACGGCGCCGACCCGCGCATCCACGCGCAAGGCCCGAAGCGCGTGCGCAACGATCTCGGAGGCTTCCTGAAAGCGCTTCCGCGTCCGGAGCCGAGGCGTCGGATCGGGCACGACCCACGAGAAGGCCAGGGTCTGCTCGTGGAAAACGGCCGCCCGGCCTCCCGCGAGACGGAAGACCGGAGAGAAGCCCCGGTCGCGGGCCGCGGCAACGGCGTCGGCGAACCCAGGCGCAATACGATCGAGGGGCCCGAACGCAACCACGGGAGAGGCACGATGGATCCGAAGCGTCTCGGGATCCCGGCCATCCGAGACACGCTGCAGGATGACGCGGGAGACCGCCGTGTCGAGGGCCGGCGGGTCCGGGAAGCCCTCGAGGAGCAGCCGGATGGTGCGCTTCGGTTCCGTCACGAGCCCAGCATCCACCATCCTGTGGAACGCTCGGGTTGCCGTCGCCCATCCGGAGCGCCGACAATCTCTGCTCACCCGAGGAGAGGGGCGTGTTCGGTGGGAGGCAGCCGGTGGAAGCTCGGAGTGTGGACGATCGCAGCCGCGGTCACGCTCACCGCGTGCGGAGGCGGCGATGGGTCGGACGGCGGCGGCGCGGAAGAGACCGTAACCCCACAGGAGTACGCATCTGACGTCTGCGGAGCGCTGGACGGTTGGGTGACGGCCAGCCGGGATCGCGCGGGCTCTCTCACCGGCGCGCTCAACCCGACCGCGTCGGCCGAGAGCCGGCGGGACGTCCTGGCCGGCTACATCGACGGCTTGATCGAGGACACGGAAGCGCTGATCGGCGACGTGCGGACCGCTGGAGTGCCGGACGTCGAGGGTGGGGAACAGATCGCCGGTCAGATCGTGGACGCGTTCGACACCGTCAAGACCGAGCTCGAGCAAACGCGCGGCGAAGTCGACGCCCTTCCCACCGACGACCCGGCGGCATTCACCGCGGCCGCGACGCAGCTCGGGACCTCGATTCAGACCTCCCTGACCGCGGCGGGAACCTCGGTCGGCGGGATCAGCGAGCCCACGTTGAACCGGGCGTTCGCCGGAGAGCCCGCCTGCTCTGGGCTGGGCGGCGCCTGAGAGAGGGCGCCGTAGCCTTACAGGCCGAGCCGCTGCTTGGCGAGCTCCACGCCCGCGACCATGTTCTCGAGCTTGCTGTACGCCACGTCCCACGAACGCGTCCGGAGGCCGCAGTCGGGCGTTACATGGATGCGGTTGGGGTCGCCGAACACGTCGACGGCGTACAGGACCCGGTCTCGCACCAGCTCGGGAGACTCGATGAAGTCGGTGTGGATGTCCAAGACGCCCAGCCCGAGGGCCGGCCGGTAGGGGAGATCGCGGAACTTCGAGATGACGGTGTAGCCCGGCCTGGCGGCGTCCGAGACGCCGAGCTCCCGACTGTCGTAATTGGCGAACCCGACCGCGTACTGCTTGCACTCGGTCATCCCCTCGATGCCCGGGAAGAACAGGTTGTAGTCCGAGAAGCACAGGTGCGTGGAGAAGACCGCCTCCAGCCCCTCCACGCTCTCGTTAAAGCTCTCCACGAACAGGTCGAGCTCCTCGGGATCGGTGGAGCCGCCCGGCTCGTCGATCTGGAGCCAGCGAGCTCCGAGCCCGATCAGAGCCTGCAGGTTGGGGCGGATGAGGTTCCTGGCCACGTCCCGGATGAGCGAGCGGCGGCCGGCCCGCCGCCGTGACCGGCGGGTCGCCGCCGATCCAGCCAGGTCGATGTCGGTGAAGTGATGCTCGTCGAACGACCAGTCCGCGATCGTGTAGGCGCCGGTGATCGGCACCTTGAGCTCCGCCTGCGCGAACCCCCGCAGCAGCTCGAACTCGTCGTTGTGGAATGGTTCTCGCAGCGACACCGGCCCGGTGACGGCAGCCTTCGAGTAGTACTTGTTGTCGAAGGCCCGTACGCTTCCCCGCCAGTCGAATCCCTCCGCGTGAGCGACTGACCAAGCGTACATCTCGCTCCGCTGCTGCTCACCGTCGTAGACAACATCGAGTCCGACCTTCTCGAGGAAACGAACTCCGTACCGGCTGGACCACCGCTTCAGCTCTTCCTTCTGGCCGGAATCCAGCGGAGCGCCCCGCAGCAGGTCGAGCAGCTGCTCGTGATCCGGCACCTCGAGGCGCTCGCCCCAAAGGCGCGCCTCCTCCAGGTCGCCTTCCTCGATCCTCGAGCCCGCGAAGGCGCGGACGCGCCAATTGGGCTTCGCGAGGGAGCCCAACTCGTGGGTCAGGAGGGGCTGGTTGAGGTCGCCCCCGGCGGTCAAGGTGGTCGCTCGCTCGCTCGCCTTGTTCATGGCAGGTCGTCCTTCAGTCGACGGATGGCCTCTCCGAGTCGCAGCACCTTTCGCCGGGCCACCTCCAGCGGAAGAAGCTCGAGGTCGCTCGTGGAGGACAGGTACAGCGCCGGAGGGTTCAGTGCCTCGGCCACGCGGCGCGCGAAGGCCACGGTTCCCTCCACGGACTCGACGAGGGACCGGCGGCCATCGAGGCATCCGGCGAGGACGCCGATCTCCCAGTCCCTGCCGAGGGACTCGAGGTCGGTCTCGACGAAATCGAAGCCAACCGCGTCGACGGGAAGCCGGCGGAGGCGCTCCGCGTGGGGTCCGACATCCCCGTAGTACAGATGCAGGACCAGGGTGGCTCGGCCGGCGATCTCGTCCTTCAGGGTGCGAAGGGCGTCCTCGAACGGCTCCCACGCGCCCTCCTCCATCCCGAAGAACGGTAGCCATGGTTCCTGGAGGTGGACCACGCGGTATCCGGAACCGGCCAGGGAGCCGGCCACCGAAGCGAGCACGTTCCGAGCGAGGTCGAGCATGAGCGCGTCGCGGTCGGTATCGGCAGCCTGCCCCCGCGCGGCGCGTGAGAACACGTACGGCGATGGCAGGGTCGCCACGCGCGGCTCTGGCAGCTCGCCGTTCAGGGCAAAGACGCTTGGCACTATTCCGCCGGCCGAGTGGAGATCGCCGATCTCGGGAGCCCGGAAGAACGAGTTGTTGTCGAACCACCGAACGAGCTTCTGCGCGCGCATCGCCGGAGAATGATCCACGAGTGGGCGAAACAGATCCTGCCATCGCAGCAGGCCGTCGGAAAAGTAATCGAGACCGGCCTCTCGCTGTACCCCGACGAAGTTCTCTTCGTCCTCTCGGAACCTCCGCTCGACCTCCTCGGACGAGGTCCGGTTCCTCTCGAGGTCTCGGGTCGCGGCCACGACGGTCTCGGAGCGCGGATAGATGCCGTGTTGATATGCACTGATCTGCATTGGGGCTGCCCTTCGTCGTTCGGAAGCGCGCAAGGATAGCCGACCCAAGCAGGAACGTCGTCGCTCGGCTTCGACGCGGATTGGTCGCAAGGCTCAGAGGGAAAGGTCCAGGCGTGGCCTTCGCTCGGAAGGAGGGGCCGCCGGTCCATGCTCGAATACCGGGTTGCCGAACGCACCGACGACCAGGTGGTCGTCGACCTACGAGGGGAGCTGACGAACCACGGCGACACCGATTCCTTCCGGGCCTTCGTCTACCGCGACCTCATCCGCAGCGGCGATCGCAACGTGCGGCTGAACCTGGACGGGGTGACGTTCATGGACCTCGACGGCCTCTGGGTTCTCATCGCTCTGCACCAGCATTCTGCGGCGCTGGGAAGTGCCCTGAGTGTTCAGGGTGCGAAGGGACAACCCCTCGAGAAGCTGACGAGCACCGGAACGCTGGCCCTGCTCGGGGGGGCCGCAGAGCAAGGGCGCGGCCCGTGAGGGAGCCGACGAGGGAAGGGCCGGGCCTGCCCGCTTCTGGCGCCGAATGACCGCAAGATGGTGGAAGACGGCAAGCTCTTGGAAGACGGCAAGCTGGTGGGGGGAGACAGAGATGCAGGGGGTCGATCGCGTTCTCCGGTACAGGCGGTCGCCGCAAGGCTGATGCTGGCGATGAAGAAAACGGGTCTGCGGAGGTTCACACCAGAGAAGACGAGGAGCCTTGGGTGAAGGTTCCGCTCCTCCATACCAGGCGCTGTTCGGCAAGAAGCGGCCGATGGAGGGCGGCTGGGGTTCAAACAGCGGGGGGAAAGGGATTCGAACCCTTGAGGGACTTGCGCCCCTAACGGTTTTCAAGACCGTCACCTTCGGCCGCTCGGTCATCCCCCCGTGCCGAGTGTATCGACACGACCTCTGGCTCCTTGCGTTGCGTTTCCTCTCTCGCAACTTCACCGGCCGGCCCGGGGGCCGGGCCCTCCTCTGGCTCCGCGTCCGGCATCACCGAGATGCCGGCGGCCCGCCGGCTACGAACTACGTTCAACGCCGCGCCGTAGAGGATGAGCTGGCTGAAGAAGCCCAGCCACACCAGCAACAGGACGACTGACAGTAGCGAACGCGGAAGCGCTGAGACTCCGGCCGAACGCTGTGCCCAGAGAGCGAACCCCCGCTTCAGGGCCTCCAGGCCGACGGCGCCCAGGATCGCTCCCGGCACCTGGCTTCTCCACGTGAGCTTGCGCGCGGGCAGCAGGCGGTACATCACCAGCAGGACCGTGAAGACCGCGAGCGGCGCGGCCAGAAGCTCGAGGAAGTCCGCTACAGGCCCCGCTTCCTTGGAGAAAGCTGCCCGGGCGAGGCCACCTACCCAGATCGTCACTCCCGCCGAACCCAGCAGGACCGCCCCAAGCGTCGCGACAATTATGAGGTTGAGGACCTTCTGGCCGAGCGGGTTGCGGCCCGTCTTGACCTCCCACATCCGGTTCAGCGAGGCGGTCAGCGCCCCTACGAAGCCGCTTCCCGCGTAAACGATCGCGATGAATCCGAACACCCCGAACGCGAGCCTGGCTCGAACGAGCTGATCGATGAGCTCCCCTCCCTGAACGCTCGGGAAGATCTGCGTGATGCCCCGGGAGAGCGCCGTCCGGAACGTGGCGTTGTCGCCGAACACCGACCCTACGATGAAGAGCGCAACCATCAGGACGGGCAGTAGAGAGAGGAAGGTGTAGTAGGCCATGCTCCCGGCCAGTAGCGAGCCCTGCGCCTTGGAGAACGTCTGGATGACGGCCCATGGAGTGCGGGTCACCCTGTTTCGCGCGAGGGAGCTGTACAGCCCGGCGATGGCGCGCTCGATCCGGCGTTCGAAGCTGCTGAACTGGCTCGGCGACTGGGACATGCGTTCGATTCACTCGGGGGACCGACCTTACCCGAGATCGCTCGGACGTACCCCCGGTCAGGCGGTGGCGACGAACCGAGGGCCGGCCCACGCGGCGAGCAGGATGAGGGCAGTCAGCCCGAGACCGCCCATCCAGGGGAGGAACCACCACTTGAGCTGCTTTCGGGTGGAATAGGCGCCGAAGGCGGCTAGTGCAGCAGCTGCCGCGCCGGCGGTGCCGATCGGTGGCAGGGAGTCTCCCGGGAACAGGCCGTCTGCCGGGGCCGTGAGCGCGATGAGGTCCGGGGACTCCGGCTCGGAAACGGTACCCGGCGATGCGTCGCTGATTGCGCCCGATGGGCGCCGTGGGGCGCTCCGTCCTTCGGCGGCATCGCCTTGCGTCGTGAACTCCGGACGGAGGGGGGCGGATGGGGCCTTCAGTGGCTGGGCGGTAACTACCAGTCGATCGGGTGCCGGGCCGATGAAGTTCGGGGGCCAGCACGTGACGAGCCGAAGCATGGGGCGTCCACGGGCAATCGTCACCCACCGATCATCCGGGTTCGCGATGGCGCGTCCCGTCACCCGGTACACCACCGAGCCCGAGGGCAGTCGAAGGGTGACGGTATCGCCGACATCCACATCCTTGAGGTTGCGGAAGTGGGCGTCGCGGTGCGCCGCGAGCACGGAGACGTCACCGGTGCCGGGAAGGGCGGTACCGGGTAGGTGCCCCGGACCCGCCATGAGCGTCTCGTCGGACACGCCCTCGAGGAAGGCCACCTCGAGGCCGACGGAAGGGATCTGGATGAGTCCAAGCGCCTGACCCTCCACGGCGCGATAGGAGGGCAGCGAGGCTGGAGTTGACGGCGCCCCGCGGTACGCCGACGCCGGTTCCCCGACGGACCGGATCGGGACGACCGCTGCAGACGAGGAGGCCGCCCCGAGCTGCCGTCCTGCCTCGGAGCCCGGGGCGGCGTCGGGCCCGATGAGCGTTCGGATCTCGGCCGCGAGCCGGGACTGCCGAAGGGCTCCCGTGCCGTAGGCGAGGGCCGGATAGGCGATCGCCGCCGACCCGGCACCCACCAAGAGCCACACGAGCGTTGGCCGAAAGAACCTCACCGAGCGAGCCGACGCCTCCCGAGCCAGAGGCCCAGTCCGAGGAGCAGCGCTCCGGCCCCCGCGATGAACGGAAGGGGAGTTGCGGTCTGCGGGAGCACGGGTGCCGTCTCGGCAACCGGCCCGCCGCCGCCACCGGCTGGAGAGGGCGTGCCACCGCCACCACCGGCCGGAGAGGGTGTGCCACCGCCCCCCGTCACCGAGATGACCCCGGCCATGCCGTCGCCACCCGGTCCCCCATGGAACTGGCAGTAGTAGGGGTAGGTTCCGGCGGTGTCGAAGGTCACCCCGGCGGATGCTGCCGGATCAACCGACCCGGTGTCGAAG
>JACDCJ010000086.1 GCA_013817655.1 Actinosomnolentus pattersoniae (SeqCode) | reverse complement strand
AAGGACGGCCCCACGACCAGCCCGTCCACGGTCACGAACTGTCCGGAAGGGTGAGCTCTTGAACGGGCGGCGGCTTCCGCGAGGTTCTGGACGAGATAGATGCCCTCGAGCAGCCGGGCGACCAGGCCCGCGACGCGGGGGTCGGGACGCACGGAACGCAACAGCGGGCCAACGCCCGGCACCGGCGCGCTTCCCGATACCCTGAGCTCTGCAGGCGGGGTCGCCGAAAGCAGCGTCACGCCTGCGGCGAGGTCCTGAGCCGCGCCGCGCAGCGCGTCCTCCTGAGAGCCGTAGACCACCGCGTCCGCTAGCGGACCGAGGGCGGCCCGAACCGCGACCGCCAGATGGGGAGGGGCTCCGATGAGATCGTGAAGGACGCCTATCGCGGCATCGCCACGCCGCCTCAAGAAGGCGGCGCCCGGGGACTCGGAGAGTTCGGCCCTTCGGGCGTCGACCACCTCCTGCCGTGCGAGAAGCCCCTTCTCCTCTCCTTCCAGCTCGATGAGGGATAGGGCGAGCTCGCTTCGCTCATGCTCGAGCCCGGCCTGTGCGGCGGCGAGCGGCGCTCCCGTGGCGTCCAGGGCCTCCACCTGCCGTCGCAGCTCCTCGATCCGGGCGACCGCTGCGCGGTGGCGCTGCCGGAGCTCCCGACGAAGCGCCGAGAGGCGCGCGCGTTCGGCATCGTGCCCGGCGAGCGAGCGCCGAAGGGACTCCACCTCGGCCCGGCGGAGCGCGGAGCTCGCGTCCAGGCGACGGCGCTCCTCCTCGGCGTCCCTCCGCTGCTGCTCCAGTCGGCCGAAAGCCCGTTCGGCCTCTTCCAGCTCCGCGCTTCGGGCGCGCAGGCCCTCATCGACTTCCCCCAGCGCTCCCTCGGTGCGCGCGAGCTCGTCTTCGACGGCGAACAACCGGGCGGAGCGGTTGGCCGCCGAGCTGAGGCGCTCCCGCGCCTCAGCTTCCATGCGGAGCGCCAGCCGAAGGGCCGACTCCGAATCGGACTTCCTGGTCGCCGCCTCGGCGTGCGCGTCCTCGGCCTGGCGGGCCGCGGACTCAGCGCCAGACCGCTCCGCTTCCGCCCGTTCGATCTCCGTGTCCAGCTCCCCGAGCCTGCGCCGGACCTCTGCCTGACGGGCCTCGGCCTCTCTCCACGCCGGGTCGCGGCTTTCGCGGTCCCGGTACAGGTCGCGCAGGCGCACGGCGGCGAGCTTGGCGGCCAGCGCTCCCGCCTCTTGCGTGAGTACCTCGTGACGTCCGGCGATCTCCGCCTGCTGCTTCAACGGCTTGAGCTGCCGACGAAGCTCACCGACGATGTCCTGGAGCCGTAGCAGGTCCTGTTCCAGGCCGGCGAGCTTGCGTTCGGCCCGGTTGCGGCGGCGTCGATGCTTGGCGATCCCAGCGGCCTCTTCGATGAGCTGCCGCCGGTCCTCTGGGCGAGCCGTCAGGACCTCTTCGAGATGCCCCTGACCGATCAGGGTGTGCAGCGCCCGGCCGACGCCAGTGTCCGAGAGCAACTCCTGGACGTCGAGTAACCGGCACGGCCGGCCGCCGAGCCGGTACTCGCTCTCCCCCGAGCGGTAGAGCGTGCGGCTGATCTCGATCTCCGACGCGGGGATCGGGAGGAGCCCAGCCTCGTTGTCCAGCACCAGGCGCACCTCCGCCATGCCGAGTGGCGGGCGGCTGGGGCTCCCGGCGAAGATCACGTCCGACATCTGGGCGCCGCGCAGGGCGCCCGCCCCCTGTTCACCCAGCACCCAGGCGATGGCATCGGAGATGTTCGACTTGCCGGATCCATTGGGGCCGACGATCACACTGATGCCGGGAGTGAACTCGAGCGTGGTCTTGTCCGCGAAGGACTTGAAGCCACGGATGGTGAGGGAACGGAGGAACACCTTGCCCGGATGCTAACAGCGGCTTTCGGGCGAATCCGAAGATACGCTTCGGAAATCAAGCGGTGATCTCGAACCCCTTCGTGCCCGCGGGTGTCTCCTCGGCCACTTCGACGTTCGAGACCTCCGCCCCGCGGGGGCCCGTTCCGCACCAGGCCACTACGGCGTCCACCGCCCCTTCCTCACCTTCGAAGGCCGCCTCGACCCGTCCATCCGGGCGGTTGCGAACGTTCCCGGTCACGTTCCGGCTCAGTGCCTGTTCCCGGCAGTACCAGCGGAAGCCCACACCCTGCACGCTTCCCGAGATGACCACACGCACTCGCTTGGTCATGGACCTGCCTACGCTCGAGACTGGATCAGCTCTGACATTGCGGGCAGAAGTAGCTCGTCCGACCCCCGACCTTCACGGAGTCGATCGGCGTCCGGCAGCGGCGGCATGCCTGCCCCTTGCGGCCATACACCTTGAGCTCGTTCTGAAACTCCCCCGCCTTGCCGAACAGGTCCACGTACGCCTCGTCGCCAAGAGTGGTGCCGCGGAACCGTATGGCGTCCTGGACGACCTCACGCATGGAGCGGTACAGGCGGCGGACCTCCTGCGAGGAGAGGGAGTCGGACATCCGGTCCTGGCGCAGGCCGGCGGCGAAAAGCACCTCGTCGGAGTAGATGTTGCCGAGGCCGGAGACGAACCTCTGGTCCATGAGAAGCGTCTTGAGCTTCGCCGCACGCCTTCCGAGCTCGTAGGAGAACTGCTGCCAGGTGAAGTTGTCCTCCAGAGGATCGATGGCGATGTGGTCAAGCTCCTTGACGTTTCCGAGGTCGTCGGCGGACGTGACGAACATCTCTCCGAACGTTCGGGGATCGAAATACCGGAGGTTCCCCGCCTGCAGGAATTCGATCACCACATGCGTGTGCTGCTGCAGGGCCTGGCGCTTCGTGCCTCGGATGAACTGACCGGACATGCCGAAGTGCACGACGAGCACATCGCCGCCGTCGAGGTGCATGAGGACGTACTTCCCCTTGCGCTCGACCTTGGTCACCTTCTGGCCCGCCAGCCGGTCGGCGAACTCCCTGCGCCTCGCGTGTCGCCGAATCACGCGCATCGCGTTCCGGTGGGGCCGCACGTCGACTTCCTTCACCCGCTTGCCGACGATCTCCTTCTCGAGATCTCGCCGCATCACCTCGACCTCGGGCAGCTCCACCCCGCGACCCCCCTTTACGTCTCCCGGCCGTCGCCGCCGTCCCGCGACAGCCGTTCGAACGCCTCCCGGGCGGCCCTCTGCTCCGCCTCCTTCTTCGATCGACCGACGCCCCGCCCGAACTCGCGTCCGGCGAGGTGAACGGTGGCGGTGAACTCCTTCTCGTGGTCGGGTCCACGCTCGAAGACGCGATACTCCGGCACCCTAGCGAGGTCCTGGGCGGCCATCTCCTGAAGGGTGGTCTTGTAGTCGCGGTCCCCCTCCCCGCGGGAGTAGGCCTCCATCCGGGGCCAGAACAGCCGTTGGATCAGGGCGAACGTGACGTCGATGCCGCCGTCCAGGTAAACGGCCCCGAGAACAGCCTCCAGGGCATCGCCCAGGATGCTGGCCTTCCTTCGACCGCCGGACAGCTCCTCCCCCCTCCCGAGGAGAAGCTCCTCGCCGAGGCCGAGCTCCGCGGCGACCCCCGCGAGCGTCCCCATGTTCACGATCGCGGCCCTGAGCTTCGCGAGCTCTCCCTCGGAGAGGTCAGGAAAATGCGAGTAGGCGAGGTCGGTGACGGCCAGGCCGAGCACGGCGTCCCCCAGGAACTCGAGTCGCTCGTTCGTCACCGAACGACCCTGCTCGAAGGCGAAGGATCGATGGGTGAGGGCCATCTCCAGGAGCGAAGGATCGGAGAAGCGCACGCCCAGGGACGACTCCAGCGTCGAGGGGGTGGCGGCCACGCCTCGGGTTTCGGGAACCGTGGCCCTACTCCTCGATCTCCACGGCCTGCCTTCCCGCGTAGTACCCACAGGTGGCGCAGACGCGATGCGGGAGCTTCGGCTGGTGGCACTGGGGACACTCGGCAAACGTCGGGGGTCTCGCCTTCCAGTTGGCCGCCCGCTTGTCGCCCCGGGTCCTGCTCTGCCGCTTCTTCGGCGTGGCCATGGCGTTCGTGCTCCTTCCGGGTTCGTCGGGATCAGTTCGCCGGGGACTCGAGGGTCGCTTCCGGCAGCGATTCGGGCAGGGTCAGGACGGACAGGGCCGACCACCGTTCGTCGATCTCGGGACCGCAATCACACGGGCCCTCGTTTCGGTCGCTCCCGCAGCGAGGGCAAAGGCCGAGGCAATCGGCCCGGCACAGCGGGGAGTAAGGCATCGCGAGTACAACCGCGTCCCGGATCATGGGCTCTAGGTCGACCTCGCCATCCGCGAGGAGATAGGCGTCCAGTCCCTCGACCGCTCGGGGTATGAACAGCTCCCTCACGTCCATGTGGAAGGGCCACTCCACCGGCTTCAGGCAGCGCGCGCAATCGACCACCATCACTCCCCGGACCGGTCCGGAGACCAGGAGGCCCTCGACGACGTTCTCGAGCAGCAGCCGGGCTTCGATGGCCCGGTCGGCGGGGACTCGCGCGAGCGGGAGTTCGAGCCCGGCCACCGGCTCCGATACGAGCACGCGTCGTGAGTCGCCGGGACTGCCGAGCAGGTCGCGGACGTCGAGCGTGATGCTCATTCGGCCTCGCGGTCGCCGACGCCGAACTCCTCCTCGGCGGCGCTCACGCCCCGAAGCTTGTCCCGGCCGCGCTGCACCTGGGCGATCGACCGCTCCAGTTCCGCATTTGTCTTCTCGAGCGCGATCTCGAACTGGGCGAGTTTCGCGTCCACGTAGTCCTCTGCCTCCAACCGGACCTGGCGAGCCTGCTCGCGCCCGTCGGCGAGGATCCGCTCTGCCTCCTCACGGGCGGCCAGGACGACATCCTCCTCCGAAACCAGGCGCGTCCGTTCGGCGTGCGCCTTCTGCACCACCACCTCGGCGTCGCGCCGAGCCTTGGCGAGCAGCTCCTCTCGGTCCTTGACGAGCCACCGGGCCTGCTTGATCTCGTCGGGAAGCTCGCCCCGCGCGGCCTCGAGCAGCTCCAGCATCTCTTCCCGGTTCACCAGGACGCTGGAGGAGAGCGGCATCGACTTCGCCTCGGAGATCAACTCCTCCATCTGCTGGATCCGCGCACTGATGTCCACGGCTCGCCTACTCCTTCCGCACAGGGGGAGAGCCCGGCTCGAGCTTCGCCTCCAACCGAACCGCGACGGCCTTGGGGACCAGGTCCGAAACGTCCCCGCCGAACCGGACCACTTCCTTGATCAGCGAGGATGAAAGGAAGGACCATTGGGGGCTAGTGGGGACGAGGAAGGTCTCCACTCCGCCGAGGCGGGTGTTCATCTGCGCCATCTGGAGCTCCACCTCGAAGTCGGTCACCGCTCGGAGGCCCTTCACGACGACCCTGCTCCCCCTCTCGCGGGCGAAGTCGACGAGCAGGCCGGAGAAGGACGCCACCTCGACACGATCGATTTCGGCGACAGCCTCTCGAAGCATCTCCATCCGCTCCTCCACGCTGAACAGCGGCTCCTTGCCGGGGTTCTCGAGCACCGCAACCACAACGCTGTCGAAGCACCGTGATGCGCGCCGGACGATGTCCAGGTGACCGTGAGTGACCGGATCGAACGTCCCGGGACACAGAGCCGGAGGCCCCATCGTCGATGCCTCCCGAATCATCAGATGGCGAACACGATGAGGACGGCGTCGCCATAGCAAAGCCGCCGCTCGGCGACCCAGTCTATCGGAATGACAGGGCTGTAACTCTTGGACGACCTCGTGAGTATTACGCGCGATCCCGGCCCGATCACCCCGCCTCCCCCGAGCTCGGCGAGAACGAGGTCGAGCGCCCGCGGCTCGAAGCGGTAGGGAGGGTCCGCGAGCACGAGATCGAACGATCCGGGTCGCTGCCTGAGGAAGCCTCGAACGTCGAGCCTGCGGACCTCCGCCAACGCCTCGAGGCGGGTTCGGCGCAGGTTCTCCGCGATCGTTCGCGCCGCCGCGGGGGCCGAGTCGACGAAGAGCGCGTGTGCCGCCCCACGGGAGAGCGCCTCGATCCCCAGGGCGCCGGTGCCGGCGAACAGGTCGAGGACCCGAGCGCCCTCGACGTGGTCTCCCAGGCTCGAGAACAGCCCCTCCCGCGCCCGGTCGGACACCGGGCGGGTGCCGGCGGGAACGGGGGCGAGTCGGGTGCCCTTTGCCGAGCCTCCGATGACCCTCACGGTTGGCTTCGCCCCGGGCTCGCGTCGAGTGCATGGGGCGCCGGGAGCCTGGCCTCCCCGATCACGTGGGGCATCAGCGACCCCCCCGGCACCGGAGGCTGGAAACGGCGAAGCCGCACCTCGAACCCGTGCGCCGCCAGCGCCCCCGGCGTGTCCCGGTTCGGATGGCAGCCCCCCGCGAAGAATCCCCAGGGGCCCTCCATCCGGTCCTGCCACCGGGCGATGCCGGCACGGTCTGAGCGGACGTGCTCGTAGAACCGGAGCGACCCGCCCGGGCAGAGCACCCGTGCGCACTCCGAGATCGCGCGGCGGAGGTCCTGAACGGAGCAGAGCGTGAGCGAGAAGACCACGGTGTCGAACGTCCGGTCGGCGAAGGGCAGCCGCTCGGCCTCCGCCGCCACGAGGGCGACCGGCACGCGTGCCTCGGAGAGTCGAGCTCGCGCTCTCCGGCGCATGTTGGGCTCCGGCTCCGCAGCCACGAGGCGAGCCGCGAACCGGTAGTGGCGCAGGTTCGCTGCCGTGCCGGCTCCGATCTCGAGGACCATGCCCGCGGCCGGGCCGCACAGTTCCTCGCGAAACTGCCCCTCCCAGGGCTCGGCCGCACGCGCCAGCCGGTCGTAGAGGAACGCGAACACGGGATGGGGCTTCACGGTCGGAGGCTGTCCTGTCGGCGACCGGGTCTCACGAATGGAACAGCCACTCGATGGCCTGTCCGCGAAACGAGGACCGGAGCAGGTCCAGCAGCGACGGATGGTCGTGGAGCGTCGGGTCGGCGTCCACGAGGTCGAACGCTCGGACGCGTGCCCTCGCGACGATGTCGGCGTCCTCGGCGAGCCGTGCGAGCTTGAGGTCGGGCAGCCCAGACTGCCGGATGTCGAACAGCGTTCCCTCCCCTCGCAGTCGCAGATCCTCGTCCGCGAGCTCGAACCCATCGGTTGTCCGCGCCATCGCGGCGAGCCGCGCGGTCGCCGAAGGGTTGTCGGGGCCGCTCTCGTCGAACAGGACGCAGTACGAAGCCGCGTGGCCACGCCCGATCCGGCCCCGCAGCTGGTGGAGCTGGGCGAGGCCGAAGCGCTCCGCATTCTCGATCAGCATCACCGTCGCGTTCGGGACGTCCACCCCCACCTCCACCACGGTGGTCGAGATGAGCACGTCGGCGTCGCCCGCGCGGAACTGCTCCATCGCCGCCGCCTTCTCGGCCGGGCGCATCCTGCCATGCAGGAGGCGGATGCGCAGGTCCGGGAAGATCTCCGTGGCGAGCCGCTCGGCCTCCCGTTCGGCGGCCCTCACCTCCAGGCGGTTCCCCTCGTCGATCGCCGCGCACACGACGAATGCCTGACAGCCTGCTTCCGCCTGCTCGCGGACGAGGTCGTAGGCGCGCTGGCGCTCCGCGGGCGAACGAACTATCCGGGTCTCGACCGGCCTCCGACCCGCCGGGAGCTCGTCGAGAACGGAGACGTCGAGATCTCCGTAATAGGTGAGGGCGAGGGTCCGGGGGATCGGGGTCGCGGTCATGATCAGCACGTCGGGGCTCGCGCCTTTCTCCTTCAGGGTCAGCCGCTGGTGCACGCCGAAGCGGTGCTGCTCGTCGATCACCGCGAGTGACAGATCGGAGAACGACAG